>WLOB01000353.1 GCA_009699505.1 Actinomycetota bacterium
CGTGTCGCCCTCCTCGAGGTACTCGTCCTCGGCGTTGACCTCCCAGAGGTCGTGCTGCTCGCCGTAGAGGTTGTCCACCGCGCGCATCGAGGTGAGCATGGAGTGGTCCGAGTTGTTGTAGCGGTGCAGCCCGTTGCGGCCGACCTGCTGCAGGTTCTCGATCGACGAGACCCAGCGCTTGATGGTCTGCACGTTCTCGGCGTAGCCGTCGACGTAGTCCGGGTAGGCCTTCGGGACGCGCACGACGTAGCCCTTGACGACCTGGCCGGGCTTGGACAGCCCGATCTCCTGCAGCTCCTTCGTGGCGAGGGCCACGAGGTCCTCGTCCGAGGACGTCCAGAGGTCGTCGCCCTCGAAGCAGAAGTACTCCATGCCGACGCAGGCCTTGGTCTCGTCCGGGACCATCCAGGGGCTCCACGAGCGGAAGTTCTGGACGCGACCGACGATGACGCCCGGCTCGTGGATGTAGATCCAGTTGTCCGGGAACGGGTCCTCGCCCTCGAGGATCAGGGACACCGTGAGGAAGTCGCGGTAGCGCAGGCCCTCGGCCGCGGCGCGGACCTCGGCGGGGGCGCCCTCCGTCATGCGCAGGAGGTTGCGCAGCGGCAGCGAGGAGACGACGTTGCCGAAGTCGGTGATGGTCTCGCCGTTCACCGTGATCTCGGTGACGCGGTTCCCCTCGACCTTCATCCGCTCGATCGGGGACTCCATCTCGATGGAGCCGCCGCGCTCCTCGATGGCGTTGGTCATCTTCTCCCACATCTGGCCGGGGCCGTAGCGGGGGTAGTCGAACTCCGTGATCAGCGTCTTGATGTCGCCGGTCTTGGAGGGGAAGAAGGCGTCCTTGGCCGCCGTCATGAAGGAGAGGCCCTTGATGCGCTGCGCGGCCCAGTCGGCCGTCATCTCGCTCGCGGGGCGACCCCAGACCTTCTCGGTGTAGGTCTTGAAGAAGTGCTCGTACAGGCGCTTGCCGAAGCGGGCGGAGACCCACTCCTCGAGCGACGCCTCGGGCTTGCGGCGGAACGGCTTCTTGGCCAGGGCCCACATGTAGGACAGGCCGGAGCGCGTCAGCTCGACCGGGCCGAGCTTCTTGATGACGTCCATGCCGTTCAGCGGGTAGTCCAGGAACTTGCCGTTCCAGAAGATGCGCGACATGCGGGGGCGGCGGAGGAACTCGTCGCCCATGATCTCGTACCAGAGGTCCTCGACCTCGCGGACCTTGGTGAAGAAGCGGTGGCCGCCGAGGTCGAAGCGGTAGCCGTCGCGGACGACGGTCATCGCGATGCCGCCGACCTGGTCGGCCGCCTCGTAGACGACGACGTCCGCATCGCGCTTCGCGAGCAGGTAGCCGGCGGTGAGGCCTGCGGGCCCGCCGCCGATCACCATGGTGCGCCCCTGGGGCGCGGTGGGGGTGCTCGAAGGCGTGGTGGGGCCGTCGTTCATCCTTGCTCCTACGGTCGTGCTGCGTGCAGCATGGTCAGGGACCAGTACCCGCGACCAGGAAAAAGGTCACGGCCGAACGGTGAAGAGTACGCCAAAGACCCCCTGCGCCGGTCCGATGACCGGGCGGCGACCCACCATCCGGAGCCGCGGGTCGGCCTGGAGCAGGGCGCGCCAGGCCTTCGTGTTGTCCGCGACGAGCTTCGTCCACGGGCCGGACCAGTTGCCCCGGGAGATCACCGGCAGCACGAGCAGGACGGACGATCCGGGGCGCTGCGCGCGGATGAGCCGGTCCGCGACGACCCAGGGCTCGGCGGCCTTCATGCGGTCCAGGCCGCGACGCCAGTCGAAGATCCGGACGTCCTCCTGACGGCCGAGCGCCGTGGCGTACCGGACGCCGTCGGCCACGCCGCGGTGCTGCAGGCCGTAGGCGATCACGGGCAGCTGCTCGGGGTGGATCGAGACGACGAGGTCGCCGCGACGCAGCTCGGGCGCGGTGGCCTTGACGAGCGCCTCCGGCGTGGCCTTGTCGCGCAGCCGATCGCCCTGGGTGCTCGTGCCCCAGAGACCGACGAGCACGAGCAGGACGACGAGCGGTGCGCGCCCCGTCCGCGTGAGCAGGATGCCGCCGAGCAGCACCACGGGACCGACGGCGACGCCCATGTAGCGGTTCGCCCACGCCGGGCTGACCAGCGAGGCGAACCACGCGAAGAGCATGGTCGAGACGAGCATCACCACGAGGACGAGGGCGTGCCGGCGCAGGGCGTGCGCCTCGTCCCGCGGGGCGACGTTGACGCCCCGGACCTGCCCGCGCGCGGACCCCGCGATGACGGTCGCCCCGAAGACGGCGGTGCAGAGGAGGACCACGGCCGGGATCTGCGGCTGCACCACGGACCCGACGGCCTCGAGGAGCATCGTGAACGTCGGCCGCAGCGACCACGGGGCGCCCGTCTCGCTCGCCTGCTTCGCCAGGATCGGGATCCACGGCGCCCAGGCCACCGCGGCGGCCAGGTGGACCAGGAAGCCGATCCGGACGACCCGCAGCCGGCCCGCCCGGTCGGGCTGCATGAGCGCGCGGGCGCCGACCGCCATGACGCTGCCGCCGACGAGGAAGACGCCCCACGTGTGGGTGTAGAGCAGCACGATCAGGACGAGGGCCAGCGCCACCTGCACCCTGCGCGCGCCGGCGTCGAAGAGCCGCAGGTGGAGCCCCGCGACGATCACGGAGAGGAACGCCACCATGGAGTACATCCGGGTCTCCTGCCCGAAGTACGTGAGGTACGGGAGGGTCGCCGCCAGCGCGGTCGCGCCGAGCGCGACCCCGGGCCCCAGGGGCCGCCGTGCGAGCAGGAAGACGCCGGGGACCGCGGCGAGGGCGAACACCGTCGAGAGCGAGTGGGCGGCCGCGACGGAGTCGCCGAACAGCCGCAGCCAGACGTGCAGGAGCAGGTAGTAGACCGGCGGGTTGCCGTCGAGGCGCAGCGCGTCGGGGATGTCCGCGAACGGGAAGTGGGCGACGCCGACGCTGATGCCCTCGTCGATCCAGAACGGTGCGTCGATGTTGCGGGTGCGCAGGTACGCGGACCACAGGAGCAGCAGGAGGACGGTGAACGGGGCGCCCCGGCCGACGAACCACGCGGCGCTGCGCCGCAGTCCCTCGACCGCGGGGGCCGCGCCGGCGGGGACGGCGGAGGAGCCGTGGGCGGGCGTGGTGTCCGGGGTGCTCATCGGGTCCTTCCGGGCGTCGCGGGGCAGTCCGCCGCCTCGATCTGCCAGTACGGGGTGCGGGCGAGGACGGGCATGGACGGCACGCGGCCGACGCTCGGGCGCAGGATGTCGCCCTCCTGCAGGCGCAGGCGCAGCACGACCGGCGTGCGGGCGAACTTCGCGTCCTTCACGTCGACGGCGTGCTCGTCGAGCGCCCAGGCGACCTGCGGGACCATGAGGTTCAGCGTGCTGACGCCCCCGCAGCCCTTGAGCCGCTCGACGCCGCCCGCCGACGCGATCGCGTCGTCGAGGTCGTGCACGAGGCGGCCCTCGTAGAGCACGCTGTCGACCTGCTCGGGCAGCTCGCTGACCGCCGCGAAGCCGATGCCGGCGACCGCGACGACGACGAGGCCGGTCCGGGCCGGGGACTGCAGCCGGCGCAGGACGAGGCCCGCCGCGACGCCGGCGGCGACGATGAGCAGCGCGGCCGGCTGGATGAGGTACCGCTCGTTGCCCGAGTAGCCGCGCTCGGTCATGATCGCGACGAGGACGAGCCAGGCCAGGCCGAAGAGCGCGAGGGCGGCCACGACGGCCCACGGGGCGCGGACGCCCCCGGGCCGCGGGGCCCCGCCGGCGGGCGACGCGCCCTGCGCCGCGTCCGCGCCGGCAGGGGCGACGGGCGTCGTCTGTCCGGCCTCCGTCCGGGCGGTCGCGGCGACCGGGCCCTCCCCCGCGCCGGGCCGCCGGCGGTCGCGCACGAGGAGCGCGACGGACAGCACGGCCACGGCGGCGGCCACCGCCCAGGTCGTCGTCGGGAGCATGTGCGCGAAGTTCTCGACGATGGTCAGCCAGGGCCGCTCCGTCAGGCTCGGGGCGCCCGGGTCGGGGTTCTGCGCGCGGGTCGAGGCGCGCCAGAAGTCGCCGGACCCCCACTTCTCGGGCAGGAGCCACGCGGGCGGCAGGATCGCGAGCCCGGCGAGCACGCCGACGCGGCCCCGGAGGTCCGCGTGCCACGCGACCCAGGCGGCGTAGAGCAGGAGGAACGGCCACGCCTCGGGACGCAGCAGGGCCGCGGCGACGCCGCAGGTCATGGCGATCCCGCGCCGGCCCTGCAGCTCCGCCAGCGCGGCGCCGAGGACGAAGACGACGAGCAGGCCCTCGCTGTTGGCGAGCCAGCCGTGCCAGAAGAACCACGGCGCGAAGGCCAGGGGCGCGGCGGCCAGGACGCCGCCGGCGACGGTGCCGACGGTGCGTCGGCCGAGGAGGAACGCGACGACGACGGCCGAGAGCGCCCCGATCCGGGCGGTCACCACCCAGACGTCCGGCGCGATCGAGCCGAGCGGGGCGGCCAGCGACGTGACGACCACCGGCAGCGGCTTCCACGACGGACCGTCGATGGTGTTCAGGTCGCCGTGGACCACCTCGCGGCCCCAGATGATCCACGCCCACGGGTCGTAGGTCGCCGTGGACGGCGGGATCATCGAGAGGAGCGCCAGGATCAGGACGATCCCGGCGACGATGGCCACGGGCGTGCGTGATCGAGCGCCCATGCGGGCTGGATCGTAGCCGGGGGTCGCCGCGGCGGA
>WLOB01000354.1 GCA_009699505.1 Actinomycetota bacterium
CACCCGCGGCCGGCGGCAGCATCCCGGCCGCGAACGCCTGCGGGGCCGGCTCGTCGAGCCAGCGCACGCCGTCGTCCGCGACGTCGTCGGGCCACGCGGGGCCGTCGTCGAGGACGGAGAGGGCCGTCGGCTCGCCGGCGATCGCCTCGACCTCGACGAACCGGGTCTGGAAGAAGCCGAGGGTGCCGCCCTCGAGGCCCTCGCGGCGGCGCAGCACGATCGCGTCGGGCCCGAGGGCCTCCCGGATCAGCGGCAGGAGCGCCTCGAGCGAGCGGCCGCGGAACAGGCGGGCGCCGGGATGGGCGTCGGGGTACGGGCTGGGCACGCCGGCGGCGGCGGCCGTCGGGGTGGTGGCGGACGGGTACGGGGTCACGGCTGGATCACTCCGACGGTCTCGATGTCGATGCCCGGGCCAATCTCGTTGTACGAGAGGACCTGGGTGCCCGGGAGGGCCTGTTCCACGAGCCGACGCAGGTGGCGCCGGACGCGGGAGGAGCAGAGGAGGACGGGATGGACGCCGCGGCGGGCCGCGCGGTCGACGTCGTGCTTCGTGGCGAGCACGATGCTCTGCGCACGGGCGGGGTCGAGCGCGAGGACCTCGCCCTCGGGGGTCTGCACGAGCGCGCCGGCGACCTCCTGCTCGACGCCGGGGTCCAGGGCCAGGGCGCTCATGCGCTGCGCCGCGTCGAGGTGCGGGGCGGTGAGCTGCCGCGACAGCGCCTGCCGGGCGTGCTCCGCGAGCAGCTCGGGGTCGCGGGTCAGGCGGGCGCGGTCGCCGATCGCCTCGACGATCGTCCCGAGGTCGCGGACGGAGACGCCCTCGGCCAGGAGCCGCTGGAGGACGCGCTGCAGCTCGCCGAGGGTCAGCGTCTCGCCGAGCACCTCGTCGACCGCGGCGGCGTTCGTCTCCTTCAGCCCGTCGACGAGTCCGCGGACGGCCTGGCGGGTCAGGAGCTCGCCGGCGTGGCGGCGGATCTGCTCCGTCAGGTGGGTCACGACGACGGACTCGCCGTCGACGACGGTGTAGCCCAGCGCCTCGGCCTCCGCGCGGCCGGCGTCGGCGACCCAGACGGCGGGCAGGCCGAACGCGGGCTCCGTCGTCGGCACGCCGGCCAGCTCGCCGGCCGCGTCGCCCGGGTCCATCGCCAGGTGGTGGCCGGCCAGGAGGCGGCCGCGGGCGACCTCTCCCCCGCGCATCCGCACGACGTAGCCGTGCGGCTCGAGGCCGGGCTCGTCGTGCACCCGGACGGGCGGGACGACGACGCCGAGCTCGTTGGCGAGCTGCCGGCGGACGTGGGAGATCCGGCCGAGCAGGCCGCCGCCGGAGCGGTCGTCGACCATGCTCACGAGGCCGTAGCCGATGGCCAGCTCGAGCGGGTCGGGCGCCAGCGACCCGACCTCGATCTCCGCACCCGCGGGCAGCGCGGGGAGCTCGGAGGCCTCGAGCGCCAGGCGCTGAGTCTCGACGTCGTCCGCGGCCGCCGCCTTGCGCTTGCGCAGCGCCAGGCCGATCGCGACGAGGCCGCCGCCGACGAGCAGGAACGGCAGCTTCGGCAGCCCCGGGATCATCGCGAAGACGAGGACGAGCCCGCCGGCGACGAGCGGCGCCTTGTCCTGCCCGAGGACCTGCCGGGCGAGGTCCGAGCCGAGGTCGCCGTCCGAGGCGGCGCGGGTGACGATGATGCCGGTGGCGACGGAGATCAGGAGCGCCGGGACCTGCGCGGCGAGGCCGTCGCCGATCGTCAGCAGCGAGTACTGGTGCGCCGCGTCCCCGAACGACATCTTGTTCATCAGGACGCCGATCGTCAGCCCGCCGATCAGGTTGATCAGCGTGATGATGATCGCGGCGATCGCGTCGCCCTTCACGAACTTCGAGGCGCCGTCCATCGCGCCGTAGAAGTCGGCCTCCTGGGCGACCTCGGCGCGACGCTCGCGGGCCTGGTCCTCGGTGATCTGCCCCGAGTTCAGGTCGGCGTCGATCGCCATCTGCTTGCCGGGCATCGCGTCGAGCGTGAACCGGGCGGCGACCTCGGCCACGCGGCCGGCGCCGTTCGTGACGACCACGAACTGGATGACGACGAGGATGATGAAGACGACGAGGCCGACGACGAGGTTGCCGCCGATGACGAACTCGCCGAACGCGTGGACGACGGCCCCGGCCTCGCCCTCCGACAGCACGAGGCGCGTGACGGAGACGTTGATCGCCAGGCGGAAGATCGTCGAGAGCAGCAGGAGGCTCGGGAAGACCGAGATGTCCAGCGCCTTCTTGATGTAGAGCGTGGCGACGACGACGGCGATCGCGCCGGCGATGTTGATCGTGATGAAGAGGTCGAGCAGCGCCGGCGGAAGCGGCACGATGAGCATCGCGACGACGACCATGATCCCGACCGCGGCGAGCAGGTCGGAGTGGCGCATGATCCGGGAGATCGCGCCGACGGGGGACCCGCCCGGACCGGCGGCGACGGTGCTCATGCGCCCACCAGCCGGCGGCGGTTCTGGCGGTAGACGTGCGCGAGGACCTCGGCGACGGCCTGGAAGAGCTCCTCGGGGATCGCGTGGCCCACGTCGACCTGGCGGTGCAGGGCGCGCGCCAGCGGCGGGTTCTCCGTCACGTGCACGCCGTGCTCGCGGGCGACCTCGCGCATCTTCAGCGCGACGAGGTCCTGGCCCTTGGCCACGACGGTCGGCGCGACGTTCTGCGGGTCGTACTTCAGGGCGACGGCGAAGTGGGTGGGGTTCATGATCACGACGTCGGCGGTGGGGACGGCGGCGATCATCCGGCCGCGCGAGGCCTCCTGCTGGCGGCGGCGCATCTGCGCGCGGACCTCCGGCGGCAGCTCCTCCTGCTTGTGCTCCATCCGCACGTCCTGGAGCGACATGCGCATCTGCTTCGCGTGGCGGTGGCGCTGCCAGAAGACGTCGAGCGCGCCGATGACGAGGTAGACCGCGGCGGCGCGCAGGGCGATGCCCTTGGCGTCGGAGCCCATCGTCGCCAGGAGCACCTGCGGGTCCATGCCCGTGGTGACCGCGATCTCGTCGATCCGGGGCAGCACCGCGACGGCGACCACGCCGGCGACGACGGAGAGCTTCGCGAGCGACTTGACGCCCTCGACCAGCGCGTTGGGTCCGAAGACGTTCTTGGCGCCCGAGATCGGGTCGAGGCGCTTGAGGTCGGGCTTCAGGGCCTTCGGCGTGAGCTTCACGCCGACCTGGCCGAGGTTCACGACGACGGCGGCGACGGCGATCGCGAACGCCAGCGGGGCGAGCAGCTTCCCGAACCAGCCGAGCAGCTCGCCGCCGAGCGCGACGGCGTCCTCCTGGCTGTCCATCGCGCCGGGGTCGCCGGCGAGCGCGAAGCCGTCGACCATCATCGCGCGCAGGTCCTCGGCCATCCGCGGGCCCATGAGCGCCAGCACGGAGAGGCCGACGAGCAGCACGACCGCGCCGTTGAGGTCGGTGGACCGGGCGACCTGCCCCTTGTCGCGCGCCTCGGCGAGGCGCTTGGGGGTCGCCTCCTCGGTCTTGTCGTCGCTCATCCCGCGACCTTCAGGGTCTGCAGCGCCGCGGCGACGCTGCTCGTGAGGCGGTCGCCGAACCAGCCGGCCGCGAAGGGCAGGGTGACGACGATCATCAGCATCCCGACGATGACCTTGGCCGGGAAGCCGACGGCGAAGACGTTCATCTGCGGGACGACGCGCGAGACCATCGCGAACGCCGCGTCCGTCAGGAGCAGCGTGAGCAGGACGGGCGCGCCGACCTGCAGCGCGGCGACGAGGATGCCGGCGAAGGCGGAGAACGTGCCCGAGACCATCGCGCGCAGGTCGGGGAACTCGAGCAGCGGCACCAGGTCGTAGGTGCGCGCGAGGCCCGAGATGATGACGGCGTCGCCGTTGATCGCCACGAGGATCGCGACGCCGACGAGGGCGTAGAGCTTGCCGAGGACGGCGCCCTGCGTGCCGGTCATCGGGTCGAGCTGCGCGCCGAACGCGAAGCCGATCTGGATGTCCAGGAGCGCGCCGACGGCCTGGAAGCCGGCCAGCACGCATGCCAGCGCGAACGCGAACGCGGTGCCGACGACGATCTCCTTCAGCATGAGCTCCAGCAGCGCGACCGGATCGGTCGGCGCGACGGTGCCCGCCATCGCCACGGGGGCCATGCCGAGCGCGAGCGCGACGGCGATGATGCCCTTCACGCGGCCGGGGATCGTGCCGGCGGAGAAGAGCGGCGCGAGGATGAAGAGCGGGGAGATCCGCGCCAGCACGAGCAGGAACGCCGCGGGCGAGAGGTCCGTGATCTCCTGGATCGTCTGCGCCGGCGTCATCGGCGGACCATCGTCGGGATGGAGCCGTAGAGCTCCGTGGTCCAGGAGACGAGCGTCGAGAGCATCCACGGCCCCGCGATCAGCAGGACGATCGCCGAGACGACGATCTTCGGGATGAACTGGAGGCTCTGCTCCTGGATCTGCGTGACCGCCTGGAAGATCGAGACGACCACGCCGACGACGAGCCCGGCGATCAGGAGCGGCGCGGAGAGCTTGAACGCCAGCTGCATCGCGTCCGTCGCGATCGAGACCGCGGAGTCCTGGTTCATGTCGGCCAGGACCATCATCCGAAGGACTGCACGAGCGATCTGGTGACGAGCGCCCAGCCGTCCACGAGGACGAAGAGCAGGATCTTGAACGGCAGCGAGATGAAGACCGGTGGCAGCATGATCATGCC
>WLOB01000355.1 GCA_009699505.1 Actinomycetota bacterium
GATCCTCGTCGACGGTGACGCGCGATGAGCGTGGAGTGGTTCGACCTCGCGCAACGCCTCTACGCCGCCGAGAAGATGCAACCGGTCCCTCGGCTGGCACATGCCACCTTCAAGCCGTCCAGAGCCGCCGTCGCCGTGCGTGCGGTCACGCGAGGAACAACGCTGGCCGTGTCCGTCGCTCGAGATGGATGCACCGAAGAGTCCGCGCACGACACCGAGGCTCTGGCCCTGCTCGCTCGCAACGGGGCAACGACGGTGGGTACGGCTGAACCGGCCATGCTGCTCACCGATGACGCTGCGACGATACCGAGCCTGCTGGCCCTGGCGCGTGCGCACGCCCACCACCCTGATCCGAACATAGCGGGGGCTGCCGCCATGATCGGATGGTGGGCCGATCGAGCCGACCATCCCGGAACGTCGGCGGTGATCGATCTGGTTGCTGCGTCGTCCTCGCGTCTGGTCCTCGGCACTGCGCCCGACGCCGAGCGAGCGGCCCGAACATGGCGGTCCTGGCTCGGCATTACCGACGAGAGCGTCGCAGGCCTGCATGAGTGGGCAGCGTGCATCGCAACGGGATCGCTGTTGCCGCTTCTCGATCCGATACACGACGATGACCGATACTCCTGGGATCGGACATTGTCGGCCACGACTGCGGGCCACGACTGGTCACGGCCGGACAACTCGGCTAGTGCAGCCATGGGACTACGGACCCGATGCGATGCCGCCGACCTCAAAGCCGCTGCGTTGCTGAGTGATCCACTGTGGCGAGTACGTGCGCTGCATACAGGACACGTGGCCCAGGGCATCGCATCGGTGGCGGCACCGCCGACAGGTTCACGCCGCCGCAACGTTTCGGTGTCGGTGACCTGCGACCGGCTGGACTCGAGGATGCGGGTTGATTCGGCAGTTACGGGATGGGTCGGATCACCGCTCGATCAACCCTTCGAGCGCTTCTCTGCCGACGTCACGTCCGCACAGGTGGTCAACGGCAAACTGACGCTCGGTCTCGGCTCGGTCGGAGCGCACGCACCGAACGACGGAGACCAGGTGACCCTGATGCCCCAACCGCCTTCACCGACGACGATGCGAGCAGGACGGGCGAGGTACTGGAATCTGTACCGCGCTCGCCGTTCCTGGCTTTCGACCGGACAAGCCCCGAGCGCCGTGCGCCGCGAAGTCCCGCTCGATGTCCTGATAGCGGGTGCAGAGGATGCCCGTGATCACTAGGGGATCAAAAATGTTCACTGACAACACATTAGAAGAAGAACGGCACAACAATGCGTTTCGTCGCACCCCAAACGGACACCCCGAAATCCGACGCAACACCTTTCAGGGGAACCGAACCGTCGTCGCCCGCCCAATGGCCCGGATCACAGATCATGGCCGACCCGATCACTGCACGCGTGCTGTTCTCCGTGTGGTCCGGAGACCCCGCCGTCGTCGTCCCGTCACCACCGGGCGCAGGAAAAACTCGACTGGTCGCGTTGCTCGCCGCCGCCTTGGCCCACCGCGCAGACCTCCGGGTGGGTATCGCGGCGCAAACCCGAGAACAAGCCGTGGAAATCGCACGTCGGCTCGGCGCGCTGACAGATCGAGCAGCGTTGATCTGGAAGGCGAAAGCACCCCTCCCCGACAGTGGAAACACTCCCGTAGTGACAGGACGAAAAGCGCGGTGGCCGAATGACACTGGCGCAATTCTCATCGGTACCACGGCGCGGTGGCTCTTCTCGGACCCGGACCGAATCGGTGCCGATGTGCTGATCGTGGACGAAGCATGGCAATGCACCTACGCCGATCTGGGGGCGCTCGGCGCGATGGCTCGACAGGTCGTCTGCGTCGGAGACCCCGGACAGATCGCTCCGGTGGTCACCGGAGACGTATCGCGGTGGTCGGACAGCGAGACCGCACCGAACCTGCCTGCCCCCCTCGCTCTGCAAGCAGCTCACGGCGATTCGGTCGGCGTGGTCCGTCTGCAACACACCTGGCGTCTCGGCGCGAGGACAACGGCCCTCATTCAACCGCTGTTCTACCCCGGCCTGCCTTTCACTTCCCGTCGCCCACCGGAGCATCTGAGCGAGTCCAGCGGCCCCGACCTGCCCGAACTCGCACATCGGCCAGTGCGGGTCATCGGAGGCCCAACCGACCCCGTCCTGGCCACACAGTGCGCCCAGCGCGCGCGAGAACTGCTGGACGCCGATGTGACCACACCGGACGGACAGCGGGCCATGACAGCGGCAGACCTGGCTGTCGTCGTCCCTCATGTCACGCAGGCTGCCGCTGTCCGGGCCTTGCTCTCGGATCACCCCGACGTACTGGTCGGCACCGCAAACTCTCTGCAAGGCCTCGAACGCGCCGCCGTTGTCGTGTTGCACCCACTTGCCGGGTACCGGACAGCCGAGCCGTTCAATCTCGACCCCGGCAGAGCGTGCGTGATGCTCACCCGCCACCGAGCCCACATGACCGTGGTCATCGATGACGCCACCGCCCACGTCCTCGAACACGCCGAACCATCCCCGGCTCACGCCACCCACACCGGCCTGATGGCCGCACTGCACTGCACGACCATCGTGTAGCGATCCCCCCAAAAAGAAAGGCACACAACATGTCCGACACAAATATCGAGTACAGGGCCGAGCGACTATCCGGCATCGAGACGCCGAAAGAACTCCACGCATCGGTCGAGGGACGCGAGCGTCCGCGCATCGGCTACACCCTCGATACCCAAAGCCGGGACAACGGTGTCCGAGCGGCCAACGCTGCCGAAGGGCTGATCGCATACGCCAGACCGATCGGCCTCGAAACCGAGGAACTGACAACGGTGTTCGGAGACTTCCTGAGCGACCTGCGGCACCTTGCCGACGCCGTCGGCGTCGACTGGGACGCCGTGGACGAACGCGGTCAAGACCACTACCGCTGCGAGCTGTACGGGACCGAGTAGGGGACGCCCTGGGGGAGAGGAGTGAACGGCGTTCGATTTGCGCCGGGTCGCTGCTCGCCCCAGGCCCGTCCCCGGCACTGGGTGCGCCGGGGACGTTTTCGCTGCTGAGCCCTAGCAAACTCCGGGTCCGGTGGGTAGTGTCCTGGCGTATCGGCTTGGTGGGTGGTTCCACAAAAGCCGCGGCGTCGACCATTTCGTTGTTGTCGCCGTTTTCACCAGATGAGCGGACTGACCATCCGACTTCCGAGAAGAGCAGAGGTGTGTCGAATATGAGAGTCCTCGTCCGGATCGACGGTAGGAATCATGGACCTGCGAGCAGTTCGGGTTCGCCGCGATACTGCGCGCTGGCCGTAGCGCGTGGTGCGGCGGGAGTGTTGGCGGTTTTTGCTGCATTTGCCGGATTGGCCTGGGCTGCACTGCTACACCGGACCGACCATGCCGCCATCGACGGAGATCCGCGCCGTGTAGCGATGGTGTTCGCCGCTTCTTGCTCGGCGTGTGCTGTAGCAACTGGGATCGAGTGGCTGCTTCGACGGCGCAGTGGCGCAATGGATGCCAAGCCCGTTCAGAGGGCACGGCCGCCGAGAGAGGATGTTTCCCGCCGGCACCGAATCGTGAGCTCTAACAGTCGGGCGGCAGGGGAGTTCGACAGACCGGAGCGTCTGGCCGGTGCGACATCGTGACGAGAGAGTTCGCCCCGGCACCGCGGATCGAGGTGATCGTCGTGCGCGATCCGGACGGACCTACCCACACGCAAGTCTTCGTCGACGGTGTTCCGGCAGCAGCGACGCAATTTCATATCGACGCAGGAAGGGGGTGGACGTGGGGCGACTGGGTCGAGACACGTGACTGCGATCTCGCGGTCATCTCATCCGGGGCGCGGGGAGCGCTCGAAGACGCCTACGACGATCCTCCTGGTGGCGACGCCGTCCGCGGCAGGATCGGTGACTGGCTGGACGGCACTGAAAGATCGGAAAGTGAAGTAGCAGAGTGAAATAGAGCCGCGTTTTTGGTCGCATAGCGGTACAGAGACCAGTCAGAAATTGATCGACAGACCGACCATCTGTCCCACAGAAACGGGAGTACCCATGAAATCTTCGAGCTCGACAACGCGGCCGCCGGCGGTCCGCCTCTCACCGCATGCACAACCTGCCGGCAGTACCGGCTGCAACCCGAACAGCAGGGCATACCGGGCCATCGCCGGCGAAGTCCATCGCCGGATGCAACACGGTCTGTCCGAGACGTATTTCGCTACCACCCCGACCGCCACCGACCGCTTCCAGCCGACAGTTCCTGCCCATGAATTGACAGCTCACGTCTTCGAGGTGGTCTTCGGCTCACAATGGCGTCAGGTCTTCGCGTTGGCGCGCACCCTCGACGTCGAGTCCGATCTTCTGGAGACGGCGCCGGAAACGGTCAGCGCCGCGTGGTGGTGCGCACCCCGCTGGCGGATGGCGACGCACGCTGCCCACACAGCGGCCTGCGGCGACAATCGGCGTCACGAACTCACAGCGACGATGAATCTGCTCGGCGTCCTCGGCCGCGGGGCTGCCAGAGTCGCTGCCCGCGATGTCGGCCGAGGCTTGGTCGCACGAGATCTGATCGGTTCCGATTTCACGCAAGAGCACTACGACTACCTGACCGGGCCGTGGCGTCGCAACGTCGGCCCGGTCCATCCCGGCGACCGGCCACTAGACCAGTACCCGACGGCCCCGAACTCGCAACGCTTGTGACACCCGGTCGCATATCGCCCGCACGGTGCA
>WLOB01000356.1 GCA_009699505.1 Actinomycetota bacterium
CACCCCGACCCGCGCGGACGCCAGGGCGGGCGCGTCGTTGATGCCGTCGCCGACCATCGCCACCGGGTGCTCCAGCTGCATCCGCTCGACGACCGTGACCTTGCCCTCGGGCAAGAGCTCGGCGTGGACCTCATCGACCCCCGCCCGGGCACCCAGCGCGGTGGCGGTGGCGGTGTTGTCGCCGGTGAGCATCGCGACCTGACGGACCCCGGCGCGGCGTAGCAGCGCGACCGCGTCAGAGGCCTCGGGACGCAGCTCGTCGCGAACGGCGATCGCGCCGGTCAGCCGGCCGTCCTCTTCGACGAGGACGACGGTCGCGCCTTCCTCTTGCAGCCGGATCACGTCGGCGGCGAGGGGGCCTGCGTCGATGTAGCCGGGCTTGCCCAGCCGCACCGTGGTGCCGGCCAGCGTGCCGGTCAGGCCGTGCCCGGCGATCGCCTGCACGTCCTCGGCGGGCGCCGGGTCCGCGGGCGCGGCGGCGAGGATCGCGGCGGCGAGCGGGTGGTCGCTTCGGACCTCCAGCGCGGCCGCGGCCGCCAGCACCTGCTCGGCCGTGGTGCCGGCGGTGGTGAGGGTGTCGATGACGCGCGGCTGGTTGCGGGTCAGGGTGCCGGTCTTGTCCAGCGCGACCGCCCGGACCGCCCCGAGCGCCTCGAGGGCGGCGCCGCCCTTGATCAGGACGCCAGAGCGCGTCGCCGCACCGATCGCGGAGACCACGGTGACGGGGACAGCGATCGCGAACGCGCACGGCGATGCGGCGACCAGGACGACGAGCGCGCGGTTGATCCACTCGGACGGATCGCCGGAGACGAGCGATCCGATCACGGCGATCAGCAGGGCGACGACGAGGACGCCGGGGACCAGGGGGCGGGCGACGCGGTCGGCGAGGCGCTGCGAGCTGCCCTTACGCTCCTGTGCCTCTTCGACGATCCGGACCACTCGCGCCAGCGAGTTCTCGCCGGCCCGGGCGGTGACCTCGATCTCCAAGGCGCCGGAGCCGTTGATCGCCGCGGCGAAGACCTCGTCGCCCGGGCCGCGCTCGGTCGGCAGCGACTCGCCGGTGATCGCGGAGAGATCCAGCGCGGAGCGGCCGGTGCGAATGGTCCCGTCGGTTGCGATCCGCTCGCCGGCGCGGACGAGCAGCACGTCGCCGATCTGCAGCTCCGCGGGGTCGACGTCGTGCTCGACGCCGTCGCGCCGGACGGTCGCGCGGTCGGGAACGAGATCCATCAGGGCACGAAGGCCCTGGCGGGTGCGCGTCATCGCGTAGCTCTCCATCGCCTCGGAGATCGAGAAGAGGAACGCGAGCGTCGCGGCCTCGGCAACTTCGCCGAGCAGGACCGCGCCGATCGCCGCGATCGTCATCAGCGTCCCGACCGACAGTCGCCCGCGGCCCAGCGCCCGGATCGACTGCGGGATGAACGTCAGCCCACCGACGATCAGCGCCAGGACCTCAAGAACCCGCGGCGCGGTGCTCACGTCCAGAAGCGACAGCAGCAGCCCGGCGGCCAGCAGCAGCCCGGAGACCGTCGCCAGCTGGATCTCGCGGACCTCGTAGAGCCGCTGGACCGGAGCGGACGGGTCGGGCACCTCGACCTCGCAACCGCACGCGTCGACGATCGTCTTCGTCCTCACCGGCGGCGCCTTGACCTCACAGCCACACGCGTCGACCTGCGCGGACGCCGGCGCACAGCCGCACGTCTCGTCTGGCGGGGCGGCCATCTGCAGCTCGATGAGGTCGCCCGTGCCCTTCTTCGGCTCGCCGCCGCAGCACGAGTCGCTCATGCGTGCACCTCCCCCGCGGGCACCAGGACGCCCAGCAGCGCGCGGCCGGCGGGAGTGATCTCGTACATCACCATCTTCCCGTCGCGGCGGGACCGCGCGACCCCCGCTGTGCGCATCTTGCGCAGGTGGTGGGAGACGAGCTTCTCGGACCGCTCGACGATCCACGACAGGTCGCAGACGCAGAGCTCACCGCCGTCGGCGAGCGCTCGAGCCAACGCGATCCGGGTCGGATCGCCCAACGCGGCCGCCAGCGCGGCGACGGACTCCGCAGCGGGCTGCTCCAGACGCGCGCGACGCAGGCCCTCGGCCTTCTCCATGTCGATGCAGAGCAGCTCGCACGAATCCGTCATGCGCACATCCTAACGATCATGCGACTGACCGTCCAGCGCAACCTTGGCTGCTCGGCGCTCAGTCGGCCCAGCGGTCCGCGCGCTGGGTGCGAGGCGGGTGGGGAGCCGGCGGCGTCGGTGCGGGAGCGTCGCGCCGCGCAGCGGCGGCCAGGACGAGCGCGCCGATGATGATCGCGACGTCGGCGAGATTGAACGCCGGCCCACCGCTGAACCGCAGGAAGTCGATGACCGATCCGAGCGTCAGGCGGTCGACGGTGTTGCCGACCGCCCCGCCGACAAGAAGACCGGCGCCGACCCACGCGCCCGGCAAGTCCGTGTGGCGCAGGAACCAGGCGAGGACCGCAACGACCGCACCGAGCACCAGCAGGCCGACGACCAGCGGGCTGTCGGCGAAGCTCGAGAACGCGATCCCGCTGTTGCGCCAGTGCACGAGATCCAGGCCCGGCACGAACCCGACCACGTCGCCGCGGTCGATCGCCTCACGAAGGACCCGCTTGGTCAGCTGGTCAACCAGCAGCGCCAGTGCCGCGACCGCAGCCGTGCGACGGAGGGCCAGATCGAACCGACGCCGAGCAGCAGAGCGAGCGCTCATTCCGCTGGTCCGATGCGGCGTGCCGGCCACGGGGCGCCCGGTCGAAGTCCTGGAGTGCCACTGTGCACGAACTCATCCTAATATTCATGCGGTCATTGGGCCCGCCAGGGCTCCCGGGCGCTTGCGAGCGTGACCGCCGGGCACAACCACGAGACCTCACGACACACAGGGGTCCGGCGTCAGACGAGCGTCGATGCGCCACACTGCCGCGCATGACTCGTCCTCCCGGCCGGCAGTCCGTCAAGGCCCGCCTCGAGCAAGAAGCCGCCGAACTCGCCGCCGCCGAACGCCGCGGCCGCATGAAGCTCGCCGCCGCGGCCGTCGCCGCCGTGCTCCTGCTCGTCGTAGTCGTCGTCGCGCTCGGGCCGTTCAGCGACCCGACCGACGGTGCGGAGAAGACGACCGTCGCCGGCGTGGAGCTCTCCGGAATCCCGGAGACCCGGAAGAAGCTGACCGGCGTACCGCAGGACGGCACCCTCCTGGGCGATCCCGCCGCGCCGGTGACGATCCACGAGTTCGCCGACCTCAAGTGCCCGGCATGCCAGCAGTACGAGGTGCAGCGCCAGCCCCAGAACGTCGACGAGCTCGTCCGGACGGGCAAGGCGAACGTCCGGATCCACCTCATCAACATCATCGACCAAGGGCACGGCACCACCGACGGCGTCGGACTGCGCAACGCCGCGCACAACCTCGCCGCCACCGACAAGCTCTGGCCCTTCCTGAGCCTCGCCTACTACAACCAGGGCCCCGAGAACGACGAGTGGGCCACCGAGAAGCGCCTGCGCGAACTTGCCGCTGGCGCCCCCGGCGTCGGCGCATCCGCGATCAACCTGCGCGAGACCTCCACCAGCCGCACCCTCAATGCAGCCGCCGACGAGCTTGCGCGTCGGCTCGAGGTCCGGGGCACCCCCTCGTTCTACGTCCAGCCACGCGGAACCGACACGTACGAGAAGGTCGACGACCCCGTCGACGGCCTGGGCGACGCCGTCGCCGACGCGACCAAGAACGCCAAGCCGGCCCCGACCCGATGAGTGCCCGAACTGGGGAGCGTGGGATCTCGTCGCTGCAGGTCGTGACCGTCCTCTTCGCGTTGTTGCTGGTCGGGACGATCGTCACCTTCGTCGTGCTGGCCGCGGACTCCGGAAACAACGGGCCGACCACCCCGGCCACGACCCTCACCGCCCCGCCCGCCAGCGCCCCGTAGGGCGGGGCGCCCGAGAGGCAACCACGTCGAGGTTCGAGGCCCCGCCGTCGCGCCGGGTCAGTGGTAGGCGTGGACGACGGCGTGGCCCTTGCCGCGACTGATCAGCCTCCTGTTGACAGGCACGGTGATCCAGAACGCGATGAAGAGCGCGGCGGCGAGCGCGGCCCAGAACCCGACGTCGCCCAGCCCGGTGTCCATCGCACCGGGGATGGTGAGCATGATCCCGTTGTCGATGATCTCCATGGTCAGGATGCTGACCGTGTCCGCAGCGAGCGCGAGCGCGATCACACGCCGGACCGGCAGGCCGGCGCGCAACAGCGGAATCGACGCCAGCGCGTAGCCGAAGAAGAACGCCAGGGCGACGGCCAGGCCGATCGATGCGGCGTCGCCCCACCCCCACGCGGTCGCCAGCGCCATCCCGAGGACCTCGCCGATCGCGCACCCGGTGAGGCAGTGCAGCGTCGCGCTGATCGCCGTCTTGGTGAGGCCGGCCCCGTCTCCGTGATCGTGATGCATCGCGTGGTCCATACCCAGAGCATATACCCCCATGGGGTATACGTGAAGGCGAGTGGGGACGCCGTTTAGGTGCGGCGGGTACAACTTCCCTATGGGCCCGGTGGCCATCCGTGCGCGTCTCGCGCGGACCAACCAGCGCTTGATCGCGCTGCTGACCGTCCTCGTTCTCGCCGGCTCGGTCGTCGTGCACCACGGGGCGCCGCAGGCCATGGCCGCAATGGACCACGGCGCCGGCCAGCA
>WLOB01000357.1 GCA_009699505.1 Actinomycetota bacterium
CCTCCGCACCCGTCGACCCGGCGGGAGCCGGCCCCCCGGCCGCCGCCCGGCGCGCCGCCGCGGGGTCCCGCGCCGCCGCGGCCCGCGCCGCGCGTACCGCACCCGGACCGGCCGGGCGAAGCCGCGCGTCCTCGTGGCGCTCCGTCAGCCGGCGCAGCCGCCGCAGGACGTTCGAGACGTGGGAGCCGAAGACGCCGCGGTAGACGTGCGCCTCGTCGATCACCACGACCCGCAGCCGGGAGAGGAAGTCCGCCCACAGGTCGGGGCGCGGCAGGATGCCGACGTGGAGCATGTCGGGGTTCGTGAGGACGACGTTCGCGCGGGTGCGGACGTCCTTGCGGGCCTCCCGCGGCGTGTCGCCGTCGTAGATCGCCACGCGCAGCTCGCGCGACAGCCCGAACGACGCGAGCGACCGCGCCTGGTCCTGGGCGAGCGCCTTCGTCGGGTAGAGGAAGAGCGCCCGCGCGCGCGGCTCGCGCAGGAGCGCCTCGATCGCCGGCAGCTGGAACGCCAGCGACTTGCCCGAGGCGGTGGCCGTCGTGACGACGAACGGTCGGGCGGGCGGCAGCTCGAGCGCCTGCGCCTGGTGGGTGTAGAGCTCGGTGATGCCGCGGTGGGCCAGCCCGTCGAGCAGCCGCGGGTGGAGGTCCTGCGGGATCGGGGCGGTGCGCGCGGGGCGGGCGGCCTCGTACGCCTCGCGGACGAGGCGCTCGTCCTCGCGGCCGGCCTCGAGGGTCGGCCGCCACGGGTCGCGGGGGCGGGGCGGCATCCCGACGGATCATGACGAACGCACGTTCGCTCCGCGGCCGACCGGGGCGACGGGGCCCGACGGGCCGGGCCACCGGGGCGACGGGCGCCGCGCCGCCCCTGCCGAGGCCGGTCCTGGACCGCGGCGTCCGGCCCTACGCCGTCGTCGCGAAGTGCTGCTCCTGGTCGGCGGTCGGGCCGAGCTCGTCCGGCAGGTCGCCGGCGGGCACCGCCTGCCACTCGTGCTCTCCGCGCGCCCGGCGGCGGCGGTAGGCGATCCGGCCGTGGGCGTTCATCACGTGCCAGGCGGCGTGCGTGGCCGGCGTGACGAGCGGGATCCAGAAGCGCGACTCGAGCGGGTCGAGCGGCGTGACGGACCCGGGGGTCACCGTCGCGCCGATGTGGCCCTCGCCGTCCTCGAGCGTCAGGCGCGCCAGGATCGTGCCGTCGGCGTCGCAGATCTGCGTCTCGCCGAGCATCTGGGTCCGCCACGGCACGAACGGGGCCATGGGCGTCCGCGACCCGACCGGGCCGACGTGCGCCGCGTGGACGACCGGCGCGCCGACCAGGCGTGCGACCTGGCGGGGGAGCTCGCGGCTGGCCTGTCGCCAGACGAGGTGCTCGCGGCGGGTCCACGCCCGCAGCGGCCCGCCCCAGTTGTCCGGGAACGACGGCCAGCACATGCCGCCGAGGACGAGGTCGACGCCCTGCAGGCGACGCGCGGTGCGGAAGCGGATCCACTCCCACCCCGAGGCCAGACCGACGTCGAGGCCCAGCGCGGTGCAGTGCGTGCGCCCGTCGTCGTCGCCCCCGCGGTAGTAGTGGTTCTCCCACGCCGTGGGGGTGTCCTTGTCGTGCAGGTGGGCGCGGCCGTCGGGCTCGGCGAGCACGTAGGTGCCGTAGGCGTCGTCGCCGCGGCGAGCGAGGAAGCCGCCCGCGATCACGACGTCGAGCTCGCGGGCCAGGCCCGTCAGCAGCCGGAACGGTGCGCCGTCCACGGGCCGCGCGACCCCGCGCAGCTTCTCGTGGAAGACGTTGGGCGAGGTCATCGCCTCGGGCACCACGATCACCTGCGGGTCGTGGGCGCGGTGGGCGTCGCGGATCAACGCCTCGATGCGGACGAGGTTGGCCTCGACCGCCCCCAGCTCGAGCCGGGGCTGGACGGCGGCGACGCGGATCGGGCGGCGGGAGCTCATGCGGGGACCTCGGTGGTGGGGGACGACGGTGTGGGTGCCGCGGCGGCGGGCGCGGGGGCCGGGACGCGTGCGGCGGCGACGCGGGCGTCCGACGCGGCGGTGCCGGCGGACGGCGTCGCGGGCGCCGGATCCCGCCGCGTCGGCGCGGCCGGCCACGTCCATCCCGGGTGCTCCGAGCCGGTCACGACGCGGGTCGAGCGGAAGCGCCCCGCCCGGGCCTCGGCCCGGACGGCCAGGTCCGTCCGCAGGTCGGGGATCGACGCCCGCAGGATCGAGAGCGCCTGACGGGGACGGCGGGCCATCGCGCCCACCGCGCCGCCGACCAGCCGGGGCACCGTGAGCACCTCCTGCTGGGTGCGCGTGCGCTGGAAGAGGTCGCCGAGATCGGGAGCGCCGCGGCCCTGCGCGCGACGGGCGATCTCGACCAGCGCCGGGGGCTGCGGCGCGATCCGCGTCTCGGCGTTGGCCAGGTGGTAGGCCGCCAGGCACTCCTCGTCGCGGAGCTGCTCCCAGCGCCGGAGCGCGGCGTCGAGCGCCGCGGGATCCTCGATCGCCGCGGCGGCGGCCTCGCCGGCGGTCCGCCCCATCCACAGCGCGTCGCGCTGCCCCTGGCCGATGACCGGGTCCTTGAAGTGGCCGGCGTCGCCGATCAGCGCCCAGCCGGGGCCGCTGCTGGGCCGGAAGTACGCGGAGACGTCGTTCGTCGAGCGCAGCTTGCCGACGTTCGTCGCGCCCGCGATCCGCTCCGCGAAGCCGGGGTGGCGGCGCAGGAACTCGGCCCACGTCCCCTCCGGGTCCTTCCGGGCGCGGGGGACGTCCGCCGCCGGGCCCATGACCAGGGCGACCGTCCTCGGCCGCGGCGCGCTCGGGAAGACCATGCAGAACGAGGTGCCGTCGCGCCACTGCATCAGGGTCTCGTTCAGCTCCGTCCCGGCCTGCGGATCGTCGAGGTAGCGGAAGACCAGGCCGCGGCCGTTCAGCGAGCCGCGGTAGGGCCGCCACGCACCGACGCGGGCTGCCACGGTGGACCGCCGACCGTCGGCGCCGAGCACGAGCCGGCAGCGCACGTCACGGACCTCACCGTCTGCGGCGCGGTACCGGACGCCCGCCGCGCGGCCGCCCTCCCACAGGACGTCGAGCATCTCGCTGCCCTCGCGGACGTCGGCCCCCGCACGCCGGGCGGCGTCGGCGAGCACGACGTCCTGGATGGTCCGCGGGACGCAGAGGACGTAGTCCGTCTCGCCCTCCGGGCTCCACCGCTCCCGGACCGTCACGTCGTCGCCCATGTGCAGCTGGATCCCGCGCATGTACGAGGGGTCGAGGGCCAGCAGGTCGTCCAGCGCGCCCATCCGCCGGACCTCCTCGATCCCCGCGGAGAAGAGGACGTGGGTCGAGAGCGTGTCGGACGGGAGCCGCCCGCGCTCGAGGACGACGACGTCCCGTCCGGCCCGGGCGAGCGCGGCTGCCGCGGCGCTGCCGGCGAGTCGTCCCCCGACGATCACGACATCATGGGTCTCCATGGGCCGAACCTACCCCGCCGCCCGCTACAGTTGCAAGAAGATTCAGAAGTGAAGCCGATTCCAACTGCAGAGACCTCCGACGTCGGCGATCCCGCCGGCCCCCGACCCGCGCGGGGCGAGCGCCGCGCGGCCCGCACCCGCGCGGCCATCCTCGACGCCGCCGAGCGGGCGTTCCGCGCCGACGGCTACCGGGGCACCCGCATGGAGGACCTCGCCGAGGCCGCGGACGTCGCCGTCGGCTCGATCTACGGGCACTTCGGCAGCAAGGACGGGCTGTACCACGCGTTGGCGGAGCGCTCCGTCGAACTCTTCGGCGCGTACATGGACCGGGCCTACGCGGCCGGTGCGACCCCGCTCGAGCGCGTGATGGCCGCGGGCGACGCCTACCTGCGGTTCCACCTCGAGCACCCCGGCGCGTTCCGGTTCCTCGCGATGGGCGAGGGGGACGCCGGACCGGTCCTCGACGCGGAGCTGCGCGAGCGGACGGGCGCACGGACCGAGGCCCTGATCGAGCGCTTCCGCGAGGAGATCCAGTCCGCGATCGACGCCGGCGAGGCCCGGCCGCTGGACGCGCACGACCTGTCGCGGTTCCTCTGGGGCGCCTGGAACGGCGTGATCGGCCTGACGCTGCGCGGCGACCGGATGGCGCTCTCGGACGAGGCCGTCGCGGCCTGCATCCAGACCGGCCGGCGCCTCGTCCTCGAAGGCCTCGTCGCCCCGTCCGCCCGGGACGCGGCGGGCGACGCGCTGGCGCGCCTGGTGTCGACGGAGGACGTGGCGCCGGGCTGACGGGGCGAGCCGCCGGGACGGGCGAGCGCGGCGGGCCGCCGCGGCGCCCCGAGGGCCCGGCCGGCGGGGCGGGGCCGGGTGGTGCCGACGGCCCGGGGCTCAGGCCCCGACCGGCGGCGCGCCCGTGCGCCGCTGCGGGTGGTCCTCCGGGATCTGCTCGAGGACGAGGCGCAGGCCGTCGGGGTCGGTGACCGTCGCCTCGAGGAGGCCCCACGGCCTGTGCTCCGGGGCCTCGAGGACGGGCACGCCGGCCTCCTCGAGGCGCGCGGTCTCGGCCCGGACGTCGCGCACCTGCAGCAGCAGGCGGGTCGCCGCGGTGGTCCCGGCGTCGCTCGAGCCCGACAGCTCGAGGAGCCCGCCGCCGAGGAAGAAGACGATCCCGGGGTGCTCGGCCGTGCCGAACTCGCGGAACACCCCGAGCCCGAGGA
>WLOB01000358.1 GCA_009699505.1 Actinomycetota bacterium
CATCATCCGAAGGACTGCACGAGCGATCTGGTGACGAGCGCCCAGCCGTCCACGAGGACGAAGAGCAGGATCTTGAACGGCAGCGAGATGAAGACCGGTGGCAGCATGATCATGCCGAGGCTCATCAGGGTCGCCGAGATGACGAGGTCGATGATCAGGAACGGCAGCAGGATCAGGAAGCCGATCTGGAACGCCGTCTTCAGCTCGGAGATCACGAACGCCGGGATCAGCACGCGCGTCGGGATGTCGCCCTGCGTCTTCGGGGCGTCGACCTTGCCCAGGCGGACGAAGAGCTTCAGGTCGCTCTTGCGCGTCTGCTTGAACATGAAGACGCGCAGCGGCGCCTGACCGCGCTCGATCGCCTTCGACGTCGAGATCTTCCCGGCGAGCGCCGGCTCCACGGCCGTCTTCTTCACCTCGTCGAACGTCGGGCCCATGACGAAGAGCGTCAGGAAGAGCGCGATGCCGACGAGCACCTGGTTCGGCGGGGTCGTCTGCGTGCCGAGGCCGGAGCGGACGAAGCCCAGGACGATGAGGATCCGGGTGAAGCTCGTGACGCAGAAGAGGAGCGCCGGCAGGAGCGTGATCGAGCCGACGAGCAGCAGGACCTGGACGGCGTTCTGGCCGTCGACGTTCATCCGCGCACCGTCATCGCGCGGACGCGGTCGACGAGGCCGGCGGCACGGGTGCGCAGCGTGCGCGGGCCGGCGGACGCCGCGGGGTCCGCGCCGGGCGCCAGGAACGTGCGCGGCGCGGCGGTCGAGCGGTGGACCACGGGGCCGGGGCGGACGGAGCGGGCGCGCAGGGCGCTGAGCGTCCGGCCGAGCACGACGACGACGTTGCCGCCGCTCCCGCCGGCCGGCCCGTCCGGGTCGCCGGGGTCGCGATCCTCGTCGGGCCAGAGGCCGAGCTCGCGGGCCTCCTCCTCCGTGTAGCGGCGCAGGGTGCTCGCGCCGTTGGCGCCGGAGCCGACGAGCAGCAGCTCGTCGCCGACGCGGACGAGGCTGAGCGCCCCGCCGCCCTGCAGCGGCAGGGACGTGAGCTGCTCCAGGCCGTCGGCCGACGGGGTCTCCGCCCCGCCACCCTTGAGCTGCTTGAGGAGCCAGGTGACCCCGTAGATGACGGCGACGACGATGAGCAGCCCGACGAGGACGCGCGCGATGCTGCCGCTGCCCGTCCCGACCTGCTCGCCGCCCGTCGCGTCCCCGCCGAGGTCCAGCGGGACGTCGTCGCCCGTCGGCTTCGCGGCGGCGGCGGCGAGCGCCGCGCCGGGTGACGCGACCAGGAGCGCCGCGGACCCGGCCAGCGTCAGGAGCGCGGCGCGCCGACGGCGGAGGGCCGGGGCGAGGACGGGTGAGCAATCGGCGGGCGGCATGCGGCGGAGGTGGGAGCACGGGGCTCCGTCGGACGGGGTGATCGGCGACCGCCGGGCGAACTTGAGCGCGTTTCGCAACGCGTTCCGAAACGCGCTCCGGGGCTCGTACATCCGTGGGGCGGGCGGGCCGTCGCCCGCGGTCCGGGGCCCGGCCCCCGGGCCGCGCCGGGACGAGGGGCGCTCCCTCTACGATCGGTCGATGCACGTCGCCGACATCGCCGGTCGCCTCCCCCTCCCCGAGGACGTCCGCCGGCGACTGCCGGTGCCGACGAAGCAGATCGCGGTGGTGCGGCTCGAGGGCGTCATCACCCCCGCCGGATCGCCGTCGCCGCGCCGCTCCGGGATCACGCTGGAGGCGCTCGAGTCGACGCTGAAGAAGGCGTTCGCCCTGCCGGGCCTGCAGGCCGTCGCGCTCGCGATCAGCTCCCCCGGCGGCGCGCCGACGCAGTCCGCCCTCGTGGCCGACCGCATCCGCGGCCTGGCGGCCGAGCACGAGACGCCCGTCATCGCGTTCTGCGAGGACGTCGCGGCGTCCGGCGGCTACTGGCTGGCCTGCGCCGCGGACGAGATCATCGCCCACCCCACCTCGCTCGTCGGGTCGATCGGCGTCGTCTCGGGCGGCTTCGGGCTGCACGAGGCGATCGGCCGGTACGGCATCGAGCGCCGCCTGCACACCGCCGGCGAGAACAAGGCGCGCCTGGACCCCTTCCAGCCGGAGCGGGAGGAGGACGTCGCCTGGCTGCGCGGCGAGCTCGACGAGCTGCACGGCCTGTTCACCGCGTGGGTGCGCGAGCGCCGCGGGTCCCGCCTGGCGGGCGACGAGTCCACCCTCTTCAGCGGCGAGGTCTGGACGGGCACGCGCGCGAAGGAGCTCGGGCTGATCGACGGGCTGGGCACCCTCCGCGGCGTCCTGGGGTCGCGCTGGCCCGACGCGAAGATCGTCACCGTCTCCTCGAAGGGCTCCCCGCTCGGCGCGGTGCTCGGCATGCTGACGGGCGGCTCCGCCGCCGCGGAGGCGAGCGTCCCCGCGATGCTGCGCGCCCTCGAGGACCGCGCGGCCTGGGCGCGCTTCGGGCTCTAGGAGCCGGGCATCCGGGGACGGCCGGGGCGACGGGGTCGGCGTCGACCGGCGGCGGCGTCGCGTGCGCGGGTGCGGTGAACGGTGTCGACGTGGGTGTCCCGCGCGGCTATGGTGCCGCGCACGCACCGCGCCAGGTCGGTGCCGTCCCCAGGAAGATCCACATGAGCACCACCGCCTTCGGCGACCCCGTCCCCGAGCCCCTCGCGACCGTCACCCCCGTCCGCGCCGGCTTCTGGATCCGCTTCGGCGCTCTAGTCGTCGACGTCATCATCGTCGGCGTCGTGAGCGTCGTGCTCCAGCTCGCCCTCGGCACGGCCGGTCAGGTCATCGGCCTCGTCCTCGGCATCGCCTACTACATCTACCTCGAGGGTCCCGGCGGGCAGGGGCAGACCCTCGGCAAGCGGGTCGCCGGCGTCCGCGTCGTCTCCTCCACGACCGGCGCGCCGATCGGGTACGGCGCCGCGACCGGCCGGTACTTCGGGCGCATCCTCTCCTCCATCCCGATCCTCCTGGGCTACTTCTGGATGCTCTGGGACGGCGAGAAGCAGACCTGGCACGACAAGCTCGCCGGCTCCTACGTCGTCCCCGCGGACGCCTGAGCCGACCGGTCCTCAGCGGCGGAGCAGCCGGCCCACCGGGTCGACGCGCTTCAGCCGCAGGACCTGCTTCTCCAGCAGGTAGTAGCTGAGCGCCCCGGCGACGACCGCCGCCGCCAGCGACAGGACGCCGATCAGGACGAAGCCGCCGCGGTCGTACACCTCGACGTTGTCCGAGAGCCAGCGCATGAGGGGGTAGTGGTAGAGGTAGATCCCGTAGGAGATCAGCCCGAGCCACGACAGCGCGGCGAAGGTCCGGCCGCGCCCCTCCGCGCGGCCGGGTGCGGTGCTCGGCAGCACGACGAGCCCGGCGATCGCCCCGTAGGCGACGAAGAGCCCGGTGCTCGCGATGCCGGACTGCTCCGAGAAGGAGACGCCGGCGTAGATCAGGGCGGCGGTCCCCCAGCAGAGCAGGGGGCGGGCGGCCAGGCGCGTCAGCACCGTCCGGTCGCCGTGGCGCGTCAGGACGGCGATCGCCATGCCGACGACGAACCAGCCGAGCATCCCGGGCAGCGGCGCGAGGTACGACACGTCCGTCCCGATCCGCCGGACCCACAGCCGGAACCCGACCGACAGCAGGGCGAGCAGCCCGAGCAGGACGAGCTCGCGGCGGATGCTCGTCCCGGCGACCCGCGTCGCCACCCAGGCGTAGAGCGGCAGGACGAGGTAGAAGCTCACCTCGACGCACACGGTCCACGCCGGCGGAATCCCCGTGAGCACGAGGTCGGGGTCGTAGACCTGGGTGAAGGTGTAGTTCGCGATCCCGCTGCCGCCGAGGGTGATGATCGGCGCGAGCACGAGCAGCGCGACCCAGTAGGCGGGCGCGATCCGGAGGACCCGGCGCCAGTAGAAGATCCGCACGGGCGTGCCGGGGGCCGCCCCGTCGCGGGCCGCCAGCATGGGCCGGTAGAGCAGGAACCCCGTGAGCACGAAGAAGACGGTGACGCCCACGTCGAGGTGGATCCCGACGTCGCGCGCGAACCCGATGCCCCGGAACTGCGTGGCGTGGAACGCGACGACCGTGATCGCCGCGAGGGCCCGCAGGACGTCGAGCAGCGGGTAGTGCGGGTTGCCGTCGGGTGGTTCGACCGCGTCAGGGACCCCGTCTGCCACGTCGCCACGCACGGCCGGGACGCTAGTGGGCCGGAACGGCCGGCGTGCCGCACCTCTCCCGGGGCGCCGGCGCGCGGGTGGTGCGCCGGGGCGGCGTCCCGCTCAGAGGCCGTCGGGGAACAGGCCGAGCAGGCGCGCGACGGGGTAGCCGAGGACGGCGAACGTCATGCCGCCGCCCGCGAGGACGAGGTAGTCGCCCGTGAGCCGGCCCGGCGCCGGGCGTCCGGGGCGCGCGGCGATCCGGACGAGCACGTGGAAGACGAGGACCACCGCGGCGGCCGCCAGCAGCGCGAGCCACCAGGTCGTCCCGTCCGAGCGCGACGGGGACGCCACGAGCACCCCGAGGAACGCCGCGCCGGTCGCCAGCGCCCCGACGACCCGCACGCGCCGCACGGAGCGGGCCGCGGCGACCTCGGCCCACTCCTCGAGCTCGCGGTCGGGCTCGGGGGACGAGGTGGAGGGCGCCGCGTCGGTCACCCCGCGAAGGGTACGGCCCGGCCCCGC
>WLOB01000359.1 GCA_009699505.1 Actinomycetota bacterium
CGCCGCCGTGCTCGGGGCGATGGAGGCCATCGCCCGCCTGCGGCTGCCGGTGCGGGTGCTCGCGGTCGTGTGCGCGACGGAGAACCTCGTCAACGGCTCCGCGATGAAGCCCGACGACGTCTTCACCGCGAAGAACGGCACGACGGTGGAGATCACGAACACGGACGCCGAGGGCCGCCTCGTCCTGGCCGACGGCCTGACGTACGCCCTCGAGCTCGGGGCGGAGCGCCTCGTCGACATCGCCACGCTGACGGGCGGGGTCGTCACGGCGCTGGGGACCTCGCACGCCGGCCTCATGGGCCGCGACGACGGGTGGCTCGGCGAGGTGACGGGCGCCGGCGAGGCGACGGGCGAGCGCGTGTGGCGCCTGCCGCTGGAGGACGCGCACCGCGAGCTCCTGAAGAGCCGGCTGGCCGACCTGACCAACAGCGGCGGGCGCGTCGCCCACCCGATCCAGGGCGCGGCGTTCCTCGAGCGGTTCACGGGCGACGTGCCGTGGGCGCACGTCGACATGGCGGCGCTGTCGCACGACCTGCCGCGGAAGTACCTCGCGAAGGGTCCGTCGGGCTGGGGCGTCCGGCTGCTCACGGCGACCGCGGCCCGCCTCGGCGGCTGACCGGGCCCCGGCGTACCGGCCGCCGGGCGACCGCTAGCGTGCGGGACCGGCTCCGGCGCCCCGAGCGGCACCGGCCCCCACCGTCGTGCTCGCGTCCCTCCCCCGACCCGCCCGCCTGCTGCTCCTCTGGGCCGGGCTGCTCGCCGTCTACGCGGCGGGCCTGCTCGTGCCCGCCGCGCCGGGGAAGGACCTCTCGTCGACGGAGGCGCACCGGCTCCTGGCCGCGCACTCCATCGTCACGGACGGCGACCTCGACCTGCTCGACGAGTACATCGCCCGTCCCTGGACCTCCTGGGGCGGCGTCGTCGGCCTGCGGGACGGCCGGCTGACGTCGAACGTCGCGGTGCAGCGCGACGCGAACGGCCGCGAGGGCCCGCCGCTGGCGCCCGGGGGCTACATCGAGCCGACGGGCCTGGGCATCGGCGCGGTGCTCGCCCCGGCGTACTGGGCGGGACGGACGACGGGGGTCGGCGGTCCGCTCGCGGTCCAGCTCTGGTGCGCGGGCCTGCTCGCCGCGGCGTTCGTCGTCGCCCTCGGGCTCGCGCGGCGGATCGTGCCGGACCCGTGGGCGACGCTCGGCGTGCTGTCCGTGGCCGTGTCGCCGCCCGTGGTGATCGGTGCGACCCAGATCGGCCCGACCGGCACCACGGCGCTCCTCCTGACCGGGGCGGTGGCCACGGCGCTCGCGGTGCGCGACCACCCGCGCGCGGGTGCGGCGCTGTCATGCGCGCTGCTCTGCGCGCTGATCCCGTGGGTGTGGCTGCCGCTCGCCCCCGCGGCGGTCGTCGTCGCCGCCGCCCTCACGCGCTGGATGCGCCGGCGCCGGCGGGGGCTGATGGGCTTCCTCGCGCTCGAGGTGCTCCTGCTCTCCGCCTTCATCCTGCTGACCGTGCAGGACCGGATCTACGGCGGTCCCACGCCCTGGGCGCCGCAGGTCGGCTGGTCGCTGCCGACGTTCTTCGACGGCGTCGGCGACGCGGTCGCCCGGGTGGTGACCTCGCCGGTGGGGCTGCTCCTGGACCGCGACTTCGGCCTGCTGCGCTGGGCCCCCGTCCTCGGGCTCGTCGGGGTCGCCGTCTGGCGCCTGGTGCGGTGGCGCCGCCAGCGCCTGTTCAAGGTCTTCGCGGACGAGATCCACGTCGAGGTGAGCGTGCTCTTCCTCCTGCTCGTGCTCGTCGCCGCGACGGTGCCCTACGCGATCCTGTCGCCCTGGCCGGCGACGAACTGGCTCGGGGGCGCCGGGGCCGCGGCGGCGCTGCCCGTCGTCGCGGCCGTCGTCGGCTGGGCGTGGCAGCGGGTCCCGCGCTCCGGCGCCGCGCTCGCCGCCCTCACCGTCGTCGGCACGCTCTGGCTGCTCGGTGCGGGCCTGCTGGACGGCGACGCCGGGACCGACCCGCCGCGCGGTGCGCTGCCGTGGGCCGGGGCGGAGCGGATCCTGCCCGAGATCCGCCGCTGAGCCGGGCCGCGGCGGCGGTTCCGGGACGCGCCGGGACGACGCGCGGGGCCCGACCGGCCTACCCTCTGTCCGTGGCGACCGACTCCACCCCCGCCCGCCCCGTCGGCGGGCGCGACGACGACCCATCCGGCGCCGACGCCCCGGGACCCGGCCCGGCGCCCGACGTGCGGCGGCCGCCGGCGCCCGCCCACGGCGGGCTCCTGCACCTGCTGCGCCACGCGCGCCGTCGCCGCATGCTCGGGTGGCGCTACTGGGTGCTCGGCGCCCGGGCCCTGCGGCTCAAGCTGAAGTACGGCGACCGCGTGCAGTTCGACGGCCCGGCGTTCATCTGCTCCGGGGTGCACTTCGAGATCGGCCCGAACGCCGTGGTCCGCCTCGGCCGCTGGAGCTGGATCGGCGACGACACGAAGATCCGCTGCCACGAGGGCGTCATCGAGGTCGGCTCGAAGAGCGTGATCGGCCAGGAGTGCACGCTCTCGACGTACGAGCGGATCACGATCGGGCGCGAGTGCATCGTCGCGGACCGGTCCATGTTCATCGACTTCGACCACTCCGTCGCCTGGGCCGACGCCCCGATCCGCTCCCAGGGCATCTACACCCGGCCCGTGACGATCGGGCACAACGTCTGGATCGGCTACGGCGCGGCCGTCCTGCGTGGTGCCACGGTCGGCGACAACGCCGTGGTGGGCACCTACGCCGTCGTGACGAAGGACGTCCCGACGAACGCCGTCGCCGCCGGGTCGCCGGCGCGCGTCGTGCGCATGCGCGACGCCCCGAGCACGATGGTCTGGGCCGATCCGCACGAGGTGCCGCTGCCGGAGAAGGAGCGCCGCCGGCTGGTCCGGGAGGACGCGCGGCGCTGGGGCAAGCCGGTGCCCGAGGACGCCCTCGAGCCCGTCGACGAGCCCTGAGCGAGGGCCCGCTCTCACGTCGCTCTCACGACGGGTGAGAGCTTCCTGAGGAGACCGCTCCGCACGACGTGTGCGGTGTCACTGTGGCTCCACCAGACGGCCACCGGCGCCGTCCCGTCCCCCCGGAGCCTCCCGTGTCCCCCGCATCATCCGTCCCAGGTCCGCCCGCCCCCCGGCGCGACCGCACGCGCCGCGCCGCAGGCCTCGGCGTCCTCGCCGCCGTCGGCGCCGCGTCGCTCCTGGCGCCGTCCGCCGCCTCGGCCGAGCGCGTCACGTCGCTCAAGCCGTGGACCCCGACGAGCCAGTACGTCGCCAAGAACGACATCGACGGCCGCGCGTTCCCCAGGATGGAGCCCCGGACGAAGGTGGACTACCTCCGCAAGGGCCAGTGGGTGCGGATCACGTGCCAGGCCGTCGGGGAGTCCGCGTACGGCTCGACGATCTGGGACCGGGTGGGCGACCTGTGGGTCCCGGACCAGCAGCTGAAGACCTACACCGACGGGTTCCTCCCGAAGGCCCCGCGGTGCCCGCCCGGCGGCGTCGGACCGGTCGTGCCGACGCCGGGGACCACCCCGCCGGCGACCGAGGCGCCGTCCCCCGCCTGGCTGGCGGCGCGGGAGGCCGGCTTCGGGTCGAGCCTGCCCGGTGACGTGGCCAAGTCCGTCGTGCAGACCGGCGCCCGCACGAAGGACGCGAGCATCATCATGCTCCGGTTCTTCATCCCGAACGGTGCCGCCGGCGGTCGGCTCCTCAAGGGCGACGGCCGCGGCTGGTCGAAGAACCCGTCGCAGTCCGTCGCGTCCCGCGCCTCGCTCTTCTGGGACACGGAGACCGGGCGGACCTCGCTGACGATCTCCCCGACGCACCTGTCGGACAAGCTCCCCCGGAAGTTCTGGGGCCTGAAGCGGTACAGCTTCAAGATCCTCGGCTCGATCCTCCTGCCGCACCAGTACGCCCTCCCGTCGGGCCTCTACAGCAAGGCGGCGCTGCCGATCTCGATGAAGTCGTCGGAGTCCGACGTCCGGTCCACCGACCTCAAGGCGCGCAGCACGAACGACGCCTACGTGTCGGGGTCCGGCAAGAAGATCACCGCGAAGATCTCGCTCCTGAACTCCGTCACGAACAGCATCGGCGTCGGGTCCTGGAGCGTCGACGACCGGATCACGATCGAGAAGAAGAACGGCCGGTTCGCCGTCACGGTCGGCGGCAACGGATACCCGGCGATCGAGGTGTACCGCTACCCCAAGAAGCGCTCCATCCCGACCTCGACCCTCTTCCTGCGGCGCATCCACGAGAACGCGTTCGCGCGGAAGTTCGCGCTGAAGGCCGGGGTCGGGATCGGCGGGTTCGGCGCGAGCGTCACGCTGAAGACCCTCGACTTCGGCGCGTTCGACCCGGGCGGCGGAATCGCGGCGCTCGACTACGTGAGCAAGCTGATCTGCGTGAGCTCGAAGAACCCGGGCTCCCTGTGCATCCGGAGCTTCGGCGGGAACCCGATCGCGAAGTTCATCGCCCCCGCCGCCTACACGACGACCTCGGGCAGCGACCCGGGCTGAGGCCCGTCGCCCGGCCGACCGGCCGGGCGCGCGAGCCGGCCCGCCGTCCCGCGGGGCGGCCCGCCGCGGCCCCGCCCCGGCGGCGCCGGGGCGGCCCGCCCGGTCGGCTCAGCCGCGCGTGCGCGCG
>WLOB01000036.1 GCA_009699505.1 Actinomycetota bacterium
CGCCGGCGGCGCGGGCGGGGCGGGCGCCCCGGCCGCGGGCGGGTCGCCGGCGCCCTCTCCCCCGGTCCCGGCGGCGGGCGCCGGCGGCGCGGGCGCGGTGCCGGTGGGCCCGTCGTTCATCGGGACGTCGTCGGCGCGGAGGGCGTCGAGCTGGGCGTCCCAGCGGGCGGGGTCGTGCTCGAGTGCGGCGAGCTCGAGGACGGCGTCGAGGTGCGGCAGGTGGGCGGGCGTGGACATGCGGGTGGCTCCCATCGCGGGGGTCTCCTGATCGGGGCCCGGCCGTCGCGGCCGGGCGGGGTGGCTACGCGGCGGCGGCCGCGGGCTGGACGACGACGGGCCGGGGCGGCCCGGGGCGCGGGATGGCGCCGGGAGCGATGTCCGCGAACGGGTCGTCCTCGGTCGCCTTGAGGGAAGAGGGGACGGGTCCGCGCTGCGGGAACCCGAGGAGGTGCACCGCGCGCTCGATCTTCGCGGCCGTCATGCCCGGCACCATCTCGAGGGCCATCTCGAGCGGCAGCATCTTCGAGGTGAAGAGCTTCATCGCGGCGTCGACGGCCTGAGCGATGGACCGGATCTCCGGGTTCGCCCACGACGTCTTGCACCGCTTGTCCTCGAAGCGCACGAGGTCGCCCTGCATGCCGCACGCGATCCGGGTCGCCTGCTCCCAGCCGCCGCCGAGCGGGCCGTGCTTCTCGCGGATCCGCTCGGACAGGCTGGTCTCCGTCGCGGCGAGGCCCTCGCCGGAGATGTTCACGATGTCGCCGAGCATGTAGTGCGGCGGGGTGCGGGACTGCGCGCCGAAGTCGCGGAGGTAGAGCGCGTGGCGGGCGATCAGGCCGCTCATGTCGTGCGGCGGCAGCTGCCCGACCTTGGCGTCCTTGTCCGGGAAGGTCAGCAGCGACGTGACCATGGACCGGATCTCGGCGTTGGGCAGCGGCTTGCCGGTGGCCGGGTCCTTCGGCTCGGTGACGCCGGTGGCCCAGCGCAGCGGCGCGGACGCGGCCTCGCCGATGACGATCATCTCGACGACGCCCTTCTGGATGGCGTCCTGCAGCGGCGTGAGCGGCTGCAGGTCCGACATCGTGCCGGCGAGCATCTTCTTGCCGACCAGGCGCGGCGCGGCGGCGAGCGAGACGGGCTTGTTGTCCAGCGGGACGACCGGGACGACGTTCAGCGGGTTGTCGACCTCGTCGACGTTGGAGTAGCCCGTGCGCGGGATCAGGACCGGCGTCAGGTACGTGCCCATCCCGTCGGTCGTGAACCGCTTCCGGGTCAGGTGGTAGGTGCGGTTCGGCAGGAAGAGGGTGATGTGCTGGTCGCCCTCGGTGCCGTCGTCGGCGACGTCCCACCACGTCTTGATCGCGGCGAGCCGCCGGCGGTTGCTGGCGGGGTCCATGCGGACGTAGGTCTGCGACGGGTGCTCGACGGTGATCCGCGAGACGGTCTCGCCCTGGGCGGGCGGCTCGACGAGGGCGTAGGAGCGGCCGGCGTAGACGGCGGTGGTGTGCGCCTGCGCCTGGGCGGTGTTCAGGCCGTTCTCTTCCCAGATCTCGGCGGCGACCTCGTCGGGCCCGCCGTCCTCGCCGAGCTCCCCGGTCTGCGTGGGGAAGATGATCCCCTCCACCTTCAGGCGGCCGGCGGCGGCGTTGACCGCGAGCTCGCACCAGTTCGAGGTCATCTCCGGCAGCGCGCCGCCGTAGACCTCTTCCCACTTCTTCCGGACCGCCTGCAGCTGGTGGTCCCCGAAGTAGTAGTTCTCGTAGAAGTCGACGACGCGTCGCTGGGCCGCGAGCTCGCGCTCGAGGGACTCGACGAGGGTGGTGTAGGCGGCTTGGGCCATAGGTCAGGTGTGGATGTACATCGCGGAGTCGGGTGCTTCGGGGGCCTGCGCCCCGGCGGCGATTGCGTCGCCCCGGGCCTCGCGGGCGATGATCCAGGCGGCCGCGAGGTCCATCTTGCGGCTGCTCATCGCGGTCTCTTTGCCGATGAGGAACATGGGGCGGCCCTGGTCGTCCTTGACGTTGGTCGCCCACTTCACGGCGTTGCGCATGTGCTGCGTGAACTGCGGGTCGCCGTCGTAGGTGAAGTCGCCGGCGGCGAGCGAGTCCTGCGCGCCGCGGATCGCCCAGCACATCTGCTTCGGGCGGTTGGTCCACCACGGCAGCACGCGGTCCTCGCCGTACTCGCCGCGCCACCCGTCGAAGAGGTGCTCGATGTGCTGCGGGTCGACGTAGCAGCGCCAGACGCTGAACTCGTCGAAGGCCTCCTCGATCGTGCCGTCGATCGCCGCGCGCGGGTGCTCGTAGTCCTCGGGGGCGTTCTCCGGCCGCTCCCAGCAGCCGACGACCCACGTGAACCCGGTAGCGACCTCGATCGCGATGATCGCGAGCGCGTCCTTGAAGCGGGCGCCGTCGACGCCGAGGACGATGAGCGCCCCGGGCGCCGGCCGGTAGCCGGGGCGCGCCCGCGGGACGAGCTTGCCGTCCACGTCGAAGGCGGCGGCCTCGGCGGCCCGCTTGCGGTTGAGGAAGAAGCGTTCGGCCTGGGCGGCGTCGCGGTCGAGCAGCTCGACGCACTCGGCGTCGATGCGCGAGAGGCGCACCCACCCGATGCCGGTGTCCGGCTTCCACAGCGAGTCGCCGTAGACCTTCCGGAGCATGCGGCGCCGGTCGTCGGGGTCGCGAATAGACCCCTCTCCGGGCTCGACGTCGTCGACGTAGGTCCCGACCCGGCTGCTCTCGTTCGTGTCCTGCGCGACGCTCTGCTCGGCCGGGTCCCACGCGTTGGTGGTCTCGACGAACCGGCCGTCCATGCCGGCCAGGCCGCGGCGCTGCACGTCGGCGACGCGCCGCATGCCGTTGGACCGCAGCCACGAGTGCGTCTCGTCCTGGATGACGAACGTGACGCGGGCGCCCAGGCGCGAGAGCGCGGAGGACGTCACCGGCTCGATGCGCCCGCCGCCCGGGACGTTGATGCGGTCGATCCCGGTGTCGGGGATCTCGAGCGACAGCGTCGGGCTGAGCTCGATCATCGGCTGCAGCGCTCGCCAGACGTTGTCGGTCTGGTCCTGGCTGTAGGCGGTGACCTGGGCCAGCGGGGTCGGGAACGGCCGGCCGACCGGCTCGCCGCTCGCGTCCCACCCGTCGAAGAGGACCGGCCCCTCGGGGTGGACCTCCGCGATCAGCTGCGCCGCGGTGATCGGCGCCTTCCCCCACTTCTGCGGCCGCACGAGCTGCGAGCCGCGGAAGTAGACGAACGGGCTCTCTTCGTCGGAGACCGTCGCGTCCGGCCGGAGCCGGTAGTGGTGCAGGAGGAAGTCGTACTGCTCGTCGGTGAGGACGAACGGCTGCCCGGCGTTCGGGCCGTCGGGGACGACGCACCGCGACTCGATGAGCGCGGCGACGTCGTGCCCCAGGGTCGGGAACTCGCCGGCGACCTCCGGGCCGCGCCACGGCATCAGCCACCGGTCTTGTCCACCGCGCGCCGGCGGCGGTCACCGATGGTCGCGACGCTCGCGAGCTTCGGCCCGTCCTCGGACGCCTCGGCGATCCTCCACCGCAGGCGCAGCATGTCGGCGGGGGTGCCGCCGAGCGACGCCTCCTGCAGGCGGATCTCGCTGAGGAGGCCCTTGTCGGGCTCGCGCTCGAACTGGTCGACCAGGCGCGCGAGCCGGAGCAGCCGCTGCCACGTGGGCGGCGAGAACTCGGTTGCCTGCGGCGAGGTCGCCCACGTCACGTACCAGGCGCGCGTTTCCGGCAGGAACTTGCTCCGGATGGCGCGCTTCTTCCCGCCCGAGACGATCTCGCCCGACCTGTAGGTCGGCGGGAGCTCGGGGTACGGCTTGACGTTGCCCTCGGCCGGGAGCTCGAGAGCGTCCGGCTCCTTGTTCCGCCGGCGCCGCTGGTCGGCGGGCTTCGGCGCAGGTCCTCGTCCGGCCATCGCGGCCGTCCTCCTGATCGGTGTGGCCGGACCGCGTCGCGCGGCCCGCTGAGGTGCTGCAGCCGCTAGAGCGGCTCTTCGCCCTTGAGCGCGTTGCAGATCAGGTGGGTGATCTGCGCGTTCTCGGGGGCGTGCGCCCCTTGGAGCGACACGGGGAAGATGTGGTCGATCGACGGGCTCTGCGGGTGGGGCGCGACGTGCGACCGGTCGATCGACTCGCCGCAGATCCCGCACGTCCACTCGTCACGCTCGCCGATCGCCGTCATGTAGACCGGGGCGCCGATGGCGCCGCCGGCACGCTGGACCCGACGCCGGTTCGCGGCGTCGTTCTCGGCATCACGGAGGCACCGGTCCGAGCAGTAGCGCGCGCTGTACTCCCGACCGCGGATGACGGCCGAGCAGACCACGCAGGCCGGCGCCGGGTTCCGGACCTCGCCGGGGTGCAGGTGCGCCCAGACGCGGCACGCCTCCGAGCACCACTTGCGGGGGTTCCGTTGCCGGGGGTGAGGGGCAGGAAGCGCCCCGCCGCACCCGCGGCACTCGGTAGTCCGGACCAGGGTCGCGGTCTCCATCCCAGATCTCCAGTCCTGTACAGAGGGGTAGAAAGGGTCCAGCGCGAGCAACGATTTCGGCGCTCTGGGGGGTACCCCCCACCCCTGTGCGGCCCTTCGGGGAGGGGCGCGGCGTCCAAACGGCCCGGCAGCGTCGCCGCTGCGGGGCCGTGGTCGCACCGCGTCTTGAGCCGGCCCGCGCTTGCGGTCCCTGCGCCCGTCGGCGTGGTCCAGCGGGGATGCGACCCCACCGGCTCAAGTAGGTGACGGGCGGTCGGGCTCGTGGAGCTCGCGGCCGTCAAGGCTGTGGTGCGTGACTACCCAGCCGATCGACCCGTCCTCACGCGGAACCGGCTCGGTGGTCGGGCCGCAGACGCAGTCGTCGCCGGCGTGCTCGACGAGATCTTCCATTGGCACGACCTGCACCGTGCTGCAGTCCGTTGCGTAGACGCACCAGAGCGCCTTACCCATGGTGCTCCTCGTGGTGGCAGTCGGTGCAGAGCGTCCGCAGGTTGCTGAGCTCGTCCGACCCGCCGTGCTCGACGGCGACGATGTGCGCGGCCTGCAGGCTCACGCGCTTCGTCGGGTCGCGGCGGCTGACGTCGCGCTTCTTCGCTCCGCAGACGACGCATGCCCAGCCGTCTCGGCCGAGCACCCGCTTGATCGTGCGCGGGTCGTTGCCTCTCGCCCTGGTCCGTCGTGCCTGTCGCTCACGGACCGATGCGCGTCGGTGCTCGTCGCACTGGGTCTCGCGACTCAGGCGCGGGCATCCTGGGGTGGAGCAGACGCGGAGGCTGGCGGGCATGGGCAGACGACGGTGTGCTTCGGCCGGTCGAGCGTGCGGTGCTCGAGCCGGGCAGGGTCGCCGTCTTCGTGGACGGCGAACGCGCGACGGACCGCAGGGGGCTGAGAGCCCACGGTCCGGAGCGTGGCGTTGGGCCAGAGCGACGCGATCGCACGCAGGTGCGGGTGGTCGCTCGGGGCCCAGACCTCAGGCGCGTCGCCGCGTGTGGCGGCGGCGAGCTGCAGGTCGGCCAGCTCGGGGCCGGCCCAGGTATGGCAGCCGATGCGCCTCACGGGCGCTGGCTGCCTTCGGGCGTGCGGGGACTACTGGAGCACCGGGTGGCCGCGTATATGGGCCCTACCGCTTGCCAGGCACCGACCGGATCCGCACGCATGCGGGGTCGGTGTGCGGCCATACTCGCACATCGCGCGCGCGTGATCACGCTACTCGCCCCAGCTTCCTCTCCGCTCGATGAATCGTCCGCTCGATCGCGCGGATCTCGGTGCTGACGTCGATGCCGCGCGCGGGCGCGACCTGGCGCAGGCGAGCGAGGCGCCCCTCGAGCGTCGTGATCTCGTCGACCTGCTGCTGCTCGACGAGCCCGACGCCCGCGGTGTGGCGCGCGCGGGCCGCGTCGACGCCGCGCTCGATGTCCCACGCGGGCACGCCCTCGGGCTCACCCTGCGCGGCCTTCGCGGTGATGCTCGTGTAGTTCTGGGCGGGGTCCTCGTGCAGCAGGCGCGGCTTGTGGCTGCGGTCGACCGCGAAGTCCAGGCGCCACGCGATCCGGTCGGCGTGGCGGGCCTCGAACGTGTCGAGGATCTCGTCGTCGGTCCACGGCTTGCCCGCGTCCGTGCGTCGGCGGATCTGCGAGCGCAGCCACCACCGGGCCAGGTCGAGACGGGTGCGGTGCCCAGTGTCGTGCATGTCGGACGGGGTGAGGTCGCCGAGCGCGACGTGCGCCCAGCGCACGACGACGACGCGGCAGATCGACGGCTTGCCGATCGGACGGACGGCGTGGCTGTGCCCGGGCGTCCACGGCAGCTTGCCCTCGTGCGCGGGGAGGTACGGGGCGCGGTGCTGCGTGACCTTGCCCTCGGCGATCAGGTGCGCGATGCGCGCGGTGGTGGTGATCTGGGTCACGCGGACTCCTGGTGGTCGGTGATCTGCTCGCCGTCGACGACGAGGTCCTCGGCGGGGGCGCTGCCCAGGGCGGTCGACGCTGCGTAGAACGCGTGGTGCGCCGGCGTCCACTGGGCCGGGTCGGGGGTGGGCGTGTCGTTCTCGGTCGTGACCCGGACGCCGCCCTGGCCGTCGTCCTCGAACGTGATGCTGATGCGGGCCACGGTCAGGCCTCCCGGCTCGCGAGGTAGACCGCGACGGCGAGAACCATGCGGGTCGCGGCGAGCACGAGGTGCGGGTGGCCGCTGTCGTCGTCGATGCCGTCGCCGCGCGGCCCGGCGCTCAGCGCGTGGCCCAGGCCCTTCTTCACGTGGTGCAGGACCGGGCGCTTCCGCCAGCGCTCGCCGTGCTCCTCCTCCCCCATCGCCATCGCCGCCTCGATCGCATCGACGGCGTCGATTGGGGTGAGGATCGGCCCGTCCGGGCCGGCAGCGTGCCGACGGCCCTGCAGCGTCTGCATCAGGTTCGACGCGTGTCCCGGGCCCGTCATGCGCGCTCCCCGCTGCGCCCGGAAGTAGTGAACGCCGGGTCGTCGCCGTTGAGCATCCGCACGATCCGCAGCGAGGGCTTCTCGCCGGGCTTGGGGCGGCTGTCCAGCGCGGCGCGGCAGCATCCTTCGAGGCTGTTGCCGCTTGCCCGGGTGTCCTTCCCGCGTCGCATCCCGTTGTCGTAGGTGCCGTAGTTCCAGTCGACCGCGACGGTCCAGCCGCCAGCGGTTCCGTGGGTAATCTGGGACCACACGACGTCCTCGGCGACCTGCGCGGCGAACTGCTCGACCGCGCTCATCGGTCGGCCTCCCGCCCGGCGGGGAGCGGCATGGCGTCTTCGGGGATGTGCCAGCCGGCGCTGCTCTTCCACGCCTCGGGGAACCGCCCGTCGCGGCACATCGCCGCCACGGTGCCCTGGCCGAGCCCGAGACGCTTGGCCGTCGAATAGGTCCCGAGCTGACGGACGTGCCGGGCGTCGAGGACGTTACGGACGCTGGTGATGGCGTCGCGCACCTCGTCGGACAGCCGCATCGGCGGGAACGTCACCGCGAGCTGGACACCGTCGAGGTTCCGCAGGGTGGACACGAGCACGTCGGCCGCGTCGCGGCGGAGGGTCACGAACTCAGTCGGCATCGGGAGCCTCCTCGGTCAGCACGGCGTCCCCGTAGTCGTCGGTGAAGGTGCACGACCGCGCGCTGCCGTCGCTCGACCAGGAGAGCGCGCACGTGGGGCAGTTCCAGACGTCGCCGTCGTGGTCCACGGACTCGCTGCAGCGCGGGCAGCTCGGCGGCGGGAAGTAGAGGTCTTCGGTCGGCACCTCCGTGTGGCCGGCCGCTTCGCGCTTGCGCTTGTGGCAGTGGCAGAGGAACACCCGCAGGTGCTTCCAGCGGCGCCCGTACTCGCACTCACCGTCGTGGTGCCCCTGGGCGACGTCCTTCTGGTGGTCGGCAAGCATCCGGGCCTCCCAGTCGGCCTGCGTGAACGCCGTCATGCGCCGTCTCCGCTCTCTCGGATTGCCTTCGCGGTAGGGACCCAGATCGCCCAGAGACCGCACGCGCACTGCACCTGCTCGTGCGTGTTCTCGCGCTCGGTCGCCCACTCGTGCCACTCCAGGTAGCCGCGAGGCGCGGGCGTGTGTTGCCCACCCGCATCGCACTCCGTGACGATCAGCGGCGGGTCGGGGTCGGGGTCCAGATAGACCCGGTACTCAGCCACGGTCGGCCTCCGCCCTCGAGCCGTCGGTCATCCAGTCGGGCATCCAGTCGGGCATCGGCCAGTCCTTCGGGTCGTCCGCGTGGAGGTCGTCCCAGTCGCCGAGGGCGCGGACCGCCCGCTCGAACGCAGGGAGGTTGTTCTGCCGGAGCATGTCGAGGGCGCACTGGCCGCCGAGCGTGTCCTGCCTGCCGTAGAGCCAGACGCCGACACCCTCGGGCGTGTAGATCACGCCGAGCACGTCGAGGGCCACGGCGATCCGCTGCGCGTCGCTCAGGTCGGTCATCGCTTCGTCTCCGCCCTCGGTGTAGTGGCGGCGAGGTCGGGGGCGAACGCGGCGAGAGCGTCCCGCCGCTCGCGCTTCCCGACGCAGTTCGGGCAGATGTAGGCGGGCGCCCGGGGGTCGTCCGGGCAGGCGCACCACGACTCGAATCCGGCGGGGATCGCGTCGTCGAACATCCACCAGACGCCCTTGGCGCTGCGCTCGGCGTAGGCGATCTCCCGGCGGGTGCTGGACCCGATGTACCCGCCGACGTTCACGACGTAGATCGCGTCGCTCAGGTCGATCTTGCGGAAGTGCAGGCGGTCGAGCCCCTGCTTCTCGGGCCGCGACTCGTCGCCGTCCGAGGTCAGGAACCGGGCGCCGCGGGGCTCGTCGGCGTGGCCCGACATGCCGAGCCCGATCACCACGTGGCCCTGGAGCGACAGGTGCATGTTCGCCAGCGCGAAAGCGTCCGGGAACCGGGTCGAGCCGCAGAGCGTGATCGTGCTGGGCCTACGCATCGGGGCCCCCCGCGTTGCGCTGCATCTGACCATCGGCAGCGTCGGCGGCATCCGTCATCGCCTGGCGGTAGCCGGCCTGGACCCCGGCCGCGTACGCCTCGGTGACGAGGTGGCCGACGCTCCAGGTGGCACGCTCCGCGCCCTCGGCGATGTCGGCCTTGATCCGCTTGACGATGGGCGCGGTGTCGAGGGCCATGACGGCCGCGACGATCTTCGGACCGGTGGTGCTCATCGGGTCTCCTCGTTGATCAACTGCTGACGGAGTGCAGCGCAGGCGAAGCGCTGCTGGTGGACGCCGATGGTTGGCGACAGGCGGCGGATGTCCTCGAGGACGTCGCGCCCCCACTGGGTGAGCCCGACCAGGCCCTCGGCCTTCGTCGGCTCGAGGTAGTCCGGCCGGCCCCAGCTGCCGCGGAGCTGCGAGATCGTGCCGCGGCCGACGCCATAGTCCTCGCACTCGATGCTCAGGTACTGGTCCGAGAACCACGGGGAGCTGCAGCGGCGCCAGCGGGCGTGGATGCGGCCGCCCTCGGCGGCGGCGAGGGCCATGACCTCGCGGAACGTCAGGGTGTCGATGTGGCGGCCCGCGAGGGTGCGGATGACGTAGGTCGTGCGCTCCTGCTCAAGGGCGCGGGAGACGACGCAGTCGACAATCTCAGGCACCAGAACCACCCTCGCGGCGGTCCGCGAAGACTCGCCCGAGCTTCAGGGTCAGGACCATCGACCACTGGCCGATCAAGATGCCGAGCAGCAGGGTCATCGCGCGACCTCCGCCGCGTCCACGTCTCGCCGCGGGACGATCTCGAACCCCTGGGCGTGGAGCTGGTTCACAAAGCGGTCCGCGGGCGGCCCTCCTTCCCAGCCGGCCATCGCGCGGCTGGCTTCCCGGGCCGCAGCGGCGCGGTCCTTGACGGCCTCCATGTGGACCGCGACGGCTCGCGTAGCGTTCTCGACGGCGCGTACCATGCCGCGCGGCTCGCCGGAGTCGTGGATCTCCTGCCGCGTCGGACCGGAGCCGACGAAGACCTTCGTCCGCACCTTGGCGGCGTCCTCGAAGTAGACGGCGATTTCGTACCGGGGCTCCTCCTGCTTGGGCATCAGCAGAACCCGTCCTTCCCGGCCGGCGCGTGCCCGGTGCCCGGCGGGAGCTCTCGCTTCGTGACCGGGTCGAGCTTTGCTGCGGTGCAGACGTCGCACTCACAGTGGTCGTTCGGCGTCATCCCGATGTGCGGCGGCTCGACCTTCGCCGGCCCGTTGTCGGGGTGCACGGGCGAGTCGGGGTGGATGAAGTCGCCCGCGAGGTCCCGCCGGGCGGCGGCCAGGGCGTCGCGCACGAGCGCGATCTCCTTCATCTCGTCGTCGCATCCGGCCAGCGCGGGCAGGTTGGACCAGATCGCGCCCGCGAGGTCGTCGTCCGACGGTGCGGCGTCGATGCCGGCGTTCGCGACGGCGCCCTGCGGACCGAGCGGCTGGGCGGGGCCCCAGGTGCCGTCGTCGTGCTGCTGCGCCGTGGAGATGCTGACCCATCCGTCAGGGCGGTAGTGGGTGAGCCCAGAGCAGCGGTTCGCCTGCGGGTCCGTGTGGTGGCCGTGCTCGTCGATGGGGAACGGTCGCGACGACGCGCGGCTGCAGATGGTGCAGACGTAGGTGCCGGCGCGTGGGGCGGGCGGCTCGCAGCGGCGCATCGCGACCTGACGGACGGGCCCGCCGCAGGTGAAGCACGTGCGGCGCTCGCCGTGCAGTCCGTGCTCGGGGCACTCGGCGATGAAGACCACGCCGTCGGGGCGATGGTCACGGTTCGGGCTCATGCTGCGGTCTCCTGGGGGGTGCGGGTGTCGGTGGTCGTCGGGACGAGCCAGCGGTAGGGCCATGTGGTCTCGCGGCGGGCGCCGGGGACGCTGCCGCGGCCGCAGCGCGCGGCGAGGGCGAGCGCGTTGGTGCCCATGCCGGGCGCGACGTCGGCGCACAGCGCGTAGCCGGGCGGGGCCGGCGGTGTCGGCGTGGCACCGAGCTCGCGGGACGTGTCGACGTCGTCGCGGACCAGGCGCTCTCGGACGGTGGAAGGGTCGACGCCGAGGATCTCGCCGACGACGCGCAGGTTCCGGTGCTGCTCGTAGAGCTCGACGGTGCGGTCCATCTCGGCGGCGCTGACCTTGCGACCGGCCACCTTCGCGACCGGGCGGAGCTGGACGCCGGCGGCGTGGAGGCGCCGGCGGACGGTCTCGGGGTGCAGGTGGCCGCGGCGGCCGATCTCGACGGTCGAGAGCTGCTCGTCGACGTAGAGCCGGGTGATCTCGGCGATCGTCATCGGGTCGGCTCCTTCGGGTTCGCGTCGGTCGGCTGCTGCATCAGCAGGTCGGCGTAGGCGCAGAGCACGACGGCCATCTCGTCGTCGACGGCGCCGGGCAGCAGGTCGAGATGGATGGCGGCCTCGAGCGGGCGCTGGTCGTCCTCGATGTAGAGCCAGGCGGCGGAACCGTCCGGGGAGATCGACAGGAGGTGGTGCTGGCCGTCGTGGCCGTCCTCCTTCGCGCAGCGGAGCGCGAGCGGCGACCCGGCGAGGTCGGCGGGCTCGTAGGTGCAGCGGGTGGTCATGCGTCGTCCTTCGGGAGCGTGCGTCGGTCGGGGCCGGCGACGAGGGCGGTCTGGCAGTGGTCGGCGAGGCGCGAGGCGATCGACTCGCCGAAGTGCGGCCAGCGCTTCGCGAGCTCCTCGAGCTCGAGGTTGGTCGTGACGATCAGTGGCAGCCGGTGGATGTACGCGTTGTCGATCGCGGCGTAGATCTGTTCGGCGGCGTACTCGGTCGGCCGGACCTTGTCGAGGTCGTCGAGCCCGAGCATGCGGCGGCCGGTGAGGACGCCCAGGGCCTCGCCGTGCGTGGCGCTGCCCATCGGTGCGCCGAGGTCGGCGAGCAGGCCGGGCGCGGAGCGCCAGTAGCCGCGGCGGTTGCGGAGGCGGTGCGCGAACGCGCGGCCGGCGAGCGTGGTCTTGCCGGTGCCGACGGGGCCGGTGAGGAAGAGGCCGTTGATCTGGCCGTTGGCGAACTGCGAGCAGAGGTCGGCGGCGCGGGTGGGCGTGCCGGTGAGCGTCAGGCCGGCGACGAGGTGCCGCGGGATGCCGGAGCCCTGGATCCGCGACTCCCACTCGCGGTCGTCGGCGGCCTGGCGGGCCTCCTGCTGCTGCAGCTGCTCGGTGGCGCGCTGGGTGGCGGCGCACTCGTCGCAGTGCCGGAGCATCCGGGCGAACGTCTCGGCGAACCGGCCGGTCAGGCCGGGCTTCTCGAACGTGCGGCCGCAGGTCTCGCAGGTCTTCGTGATCGTCGGGGCGCCGGTCACATCGGGGCTCATGCGACGGCGGCGGGGAAGCGGGACGCGTCGCCGGCGCTCTTCGGCGGGGCCGGGCGATGGCGGCGGTGCTGGACGGCGCCGTCACCGCCGCGGCGGCCGGCACGGTGGTCGTTCAGGCGGAGCTCGAGGCCCTGGCGGGGGCTGGTGGTCCGGATGCTGTTGGGGTCGGTGTCGAGCTTCGACGCGACGGCTTCGGCGGCCAGTTCGGCCCACGGGACGTCGGCGTTGGAGTCGACGAGCGCCTCGATCGGCCGAGGTCCGCTGGTGACCAGGGCGGCGGCCCAGTCCGGGTCGCGCTGCAGGGTGTTGACGACGACGCCGACGACGGGGTTGACGGCCGGGGCCGGCGCGGCTGCCCGCGGGTCGTCGTCCTTCTCCCTCTCCACCTCCCTTTCCCGATCCACCTCCGGGACGGGGCCGCCCTGGGTTTCCCGGGGCGGCCCGGGGCGGCCCGGGGACGTCGGGGCGTTCTCCGGGGGAGCCGGGTATTTCGAGGGCGTGGGCTTGCTGATGCGCTGGTGGTCGTGCCAGCGCGGGTGGACCCCGAACGGCGCGCGGCCGGCGATCGGCGTGCCGTAGAGCACGATGAGCCCGACCTTCGCGAGCTCGTCGAGCCAGCCGGGCAGGAGGCGGAGCGCCTCGTCGTCGTAGGGGTAGCCGTGCCCGTGGACGATCGACGGTGTCGCGCGGAACCGGCCGTCGTCGTCGGACAGGGTGATCAGGACGGTCCAGAGCAGCCGGGCGTCCCGGGAGCAGAGCCCCAGGGCCTCGTCGTGCCAGGCCTCGGGCTTGATCGTTCGGATGCGCGCCATCAGGTTCGCTCCCCCTTGCGGTTGCTCAGGTGCAGGTCGGTGCGGGCCGCGGGGCTCATACGAGGGCCTCGGGGCGGCGGGTCATGCGCTCGGGGCGCTCCCAGACGAGGGCGCCCGTGGTGTTCCGGCGGATCCGGCCGCGGCAGATCAGCGTCTGCACGGCGGCGTGGACGTCGGCCGCGAGCGCACCGCTGGCGTCCACGAGCTCGTCGAGCTCGACGGGGCGCTGCGCGCGGGCGAGCACGTCGAGCAGGTGCGAGGTCAGCGGCCGCCCGTCGCGACCGGGGACGCGCGGGAGCGCGCCGGGGCCCGGGGCGGCCGAGGGCGCGGCCGGGCGCAGCGGGGCGGGCGTGTAGGCCCGGCCGCGCAGCCGGCCGGTGCTCTGGACCAGGCCGAGCTTGCCGAGCGCGGAGAGGTGCTGCCGCGTCTTCTCCAGCGTGAGGCCGACGTCGGCGGCGACGTCCTCGGGGCTGCAGGGCTTGAGTCGCACGACGGCGTCGAGGACGCGGCGCTGCGTCGGGGTCGGCCCCGGGCGCTTCGGGCTCATGCTGCCTCCCCCGGGCCGTCCGTCGGCCGAGCGCCGAGCGGCACGGCGGTGGTGCCGACGGCGACGGGCGGGTGGGCGTGGCCCCAGATGGTCAGGAGGACGTTCTCGCCGTCGGCGATCGCGGCGCGCTCCTGGTCGGTCGGGACCCACGTGGACTGCACGATCGCCTCGCCGTTCGCGTTCTCCGCGCGCACGGTCCAGAGATCGTTGTCCTCGGTCCCGCCGGGCAGCCGGTAGACGGCGTTGCTCTCGTGGGTGCGGCGGGGGCGCATCAGCGGTCTCCGGTCGGGCCGTCGGCCTGCACGACGACGAGGGGGTTGGCGATCCGCTCGACGACCTGGGCGAGGCTGTGCGCGATCCGGGTCTCGGTCCGCGCGAGCTCGCGCAGCAGGTCGGCGGTCGTCGGCTCCGCGGCCGGGGTGCGCGCCGCGCCGTCGGCCCAACGCTGGTCAGCGTCGGGGCGCTCGGCCGCGAGCGGCTTGCCGTCGAGGTAGTTCGCGAGGACGTCGTCCGCGAACGCGGCGCCGGGGTGGGCGTCGATCGCGCGCGACGTGCCGCTGGCGAGCTCCGTGCGCGCGAGGGACGCAGCGTCGCGGCCGCGACGACCCTGGGCGCGCGACGCCTGGAGCGCGGCGTGCAGCTGCTCGGCCCGCTCGGCCTGGGCCTGCTCGCGCCCCCACGCGTCCTGCAGCCGCTCACAGGCCTGGTCGAGGCGCCAGAGCAGCTCGTCGACGCCGGCGGCGCGGAGCCAGTCCCGCGCGGACGCCTCGATCTGGTCGCGGTTCTGGTGGACGGCGACGTACTCGCTCAGCCCGGCCTGGGCGGCGACGACGCTGAGCAGCGACTCGGCGCGCTCGTCGAACGTCCGGGGGTGGGTGCTGGCCCAGAGCTCGGTCGGATCCTCGTCGGCCGGGACGGCGTCGACGATCTCGGGGTCGGTGCGGTCGGTGGTCACGAGCGTGCCTCCGTGTAGGGGATGAAGGAGCCGCGGACGACGCGCTCCCAGTGGTCGTCGACCCACCCGGCGATTGACGCCGGCGGCTGGCCGTCGTCGACGCGGGTCGTGAAGTCCTCGCCGAACTCGATGCCGATCCGGCACCCGCCCGTGAAGGCGACGCCCCAGGTGGTGACGTCCTCCCCCAGGTGCTCGACGTGGAAGAGCAGGCCGAGCGCGTCGTCCGAGACGTCCGGGGTCCGCGCGTCGAGCATGATCCGCATCGCGCGCGGGAAGCCGAGGGTGTCCTTCAGGTCGTCGGGCATCGGTCCCGGGACCTCGATCTCGTCGGTGCCGGAGGTCATGCGGTCCCCAGGCGGGCGGCGAGGTCCATGCCGTGCTCGTCGCGGGCGATCTGCAGGCAGACGCGGCACGGGCGGCCGGTCGCGGCCGGGACGTCCTCGGCAGCGGTCCGGCGGGCGCCGCAGAGCGCGAGAGCCCCGATGCCCGGCCGGTCGCCGATCGGGGTCATGTAGATGTGCAGCAGCGGCCGGTTCGGGCCGACGGGGATGCCGTCCAGGGCGTCTAGGTCAGCCGGGCGGGCCGGCGCGTCGACCGCAGGCCCGGCCGTCAGCGCGGCGGCGGCGCGAACGTCAGGCCCACACGACCCCGTCGTGGCCGGTCCCTGCCCGTTCCCCGTCGTCCCTTCCCACCTGCTCTGAGGCACGCCCGGCTCATCCGGGCCTTGCATGGCATGCAGGAGGTCGACGGTTCGAGCCCGTCTAGCTCCACCTCAGCGACACCCACGAAAGCCCCGGTCCGCCGGGGCTTTCGTCGTTCTCGGGACTGGGACACCCCGCCGGATCGAAGCGGGCGCGAGCTGCGTGAGGCGGCGGTCCCGGCCGCGGCCGACCGCCCTCTAGGGCTTGAAGACCGCGCGGATGCAGCCGTCCCGCTTCTCCTTGAACAGCTCGTAGCCGCGCACGGAGTCCTCCAGCGACATCGTGTGGGTGCCCAGCGCCCCGGTCTTCAGCTCGCCGGAGGCGACGTGGTCCAGGAGCGTCGGCACGTACGCCTGTCCGTGCTGCTGGGCGGAGCGGACCGTCAGGCCCTTGTTCATCACCAGGCCCATCGGGAGCTTGTCGACGAGTCCCCAGACGCCGATCACCGACAGGGTGCCGCCCTTGCGCACCGCGAGGATCGACTCACGCAGCGGTGTGGCCCGGTCGGTCTCCAGTCGCAGGCCCTGCTTGACCCGGTCGTAGGCGTGCTGCAGTCCGGTGCCGTGGGCCTCCATCCCGACCGCCTCGATGCAGCGGTCCGGGCCGCGGCCGCCGGTCAGCTCGCGCAGCGTCTCGTGGACCGACCCGACGGCGGTGTAGTCGATGGTCTCCGACCCGAGGGTCGCGGCCAGCGCGAGGCGCTCGGGCAGCCGGTCGATGCCGATCACGCGACCGGCGCCCATGATCCGGGCGGCGTTCTGGGCCATGAGCCCGACGCCGCCGCAGCCCCAGACCGCGACCGTGTCGCCGGGCTCGATCCCCGCCAGGTCGGCGCCCATCCAGCCCGTCGGCGCGGCATCGGAGCAGAACAGCGCCTGCTCGTCGGACACGCCCTCGGGGACCACGAAGCAGTTCGTGGCCGCGTAGGGCACCCGGATGTACTCGGCGTGCGAGCCCGCGTATCCGCCGAACGCGTGCGTGTACCCGTAGATCCCGCCGGTCGGGTAGCCCAGGACGGACTCCTGCAGCTCCGGCTTGGGGTGCGAGTTGTCGCACAGCGACCACTCGTCGTGCGAACAGTGCCAGCACTCGCCGCAGCCGATGAACGACGGGACGACGACGCGGTCGCCGACGCTCACGCCCTCGACCTCCGGGCCGGTCTCGACGACCTCGCCCATGAACTCGTGGCCGATCACGTCGCCCTCGCGCATCGACGGGATGTAGCCGTCGATGAAATGCAGGTCCGATCCGCACGTCGTCGACAGCCCGACCTTCAGGACGATGTCGTGCGGGTTGACGATCTGCGGGTCGGGGACCGTCTCCACCGAGAGGTCGTTGACGCCCTGCCAGGTCAGCGCGCGCACGTCAGGCCTCCTGTCCGGTCGTCGCGTGGCGGGCGGAGACGTTGTGCGCGAGCGTCGGGATCTCGCCGGTCTCGATCAGCGCCTTCGCCCGGCGCAGCGCCTTCGCGGCCGTCGCCCCGGCGGCGAGGTCGGGGCCCTCCACCCGCAGCTGCAGCGTGACGGTGGTGCCGAGGTCCTGCTGCGCCGGCCCGAACGACACGACGCCGTCGGCGTGCAGCGGCTCGGTCTGCCCGGACCGCGCGCGGAAGCGCACCTCCTCGCCGTCGGCCTCGGTGATCTCGGCGGTCCAGGTCGACGGGTGGCCCGTGTACGGCTCGGCCATGATCCGTCCGAGCCGGACGGGATCGCTCCAGACGGCGCGGACCTCGTCGGCGCCCCGTCCGACGATCAGCGACCGGCGGGCGTCGGGGTCGCCGTCCTTGCCCCGCACGCGGGTGGCGACGTCGTCGCCCAGCTTCGCGAGGTGGTGGACGATGGTCTTCGCGGCCGAGTCTCCTCGGCCCGACAGGTTCAGCGGCATGGTGCTCCCTCGGGGTGGTCGTGGTGGGTCGTGGGCTCGCCCGGTTCGGGATCGCCGTCGGGCCCGTGGATCGCTGTCGGGGCGGCGCCCCGGCCGCCTGCATTCCCCGTCGGACGGGAGCGCGAACGCCACAGGGAGGGGACCTCCGCGGCCGCCCGGCGTCCGGAGGGCCGCGCCCGTCGGTCGTCGACACCGGACGCGGCGCGTGGGTATGCAGCGCAGGTGCGCGACGAGGAGATCGACGTCGCCCGCGAGAGGAACGAGGAGGAGGCGGCGCGCGAGCGCCGGGAGGGGCCGGCCGTGCCGTCGCCCGACGACGCCCCATCGGTGACGCCCTGCAGGACTTCTGGGACCGCGACGCGCTCGCGCTGTCGATCCCCGCGCACCGCGGCGCGCCGGCAGTTCCAGCGCGACGACGAGGAGCTCTTCGGCGGTGCGATCGACCTGGCCCTCGGGCTCCGCGCGCGGATCGCCGCGGTCGACGGCCTGCCCGCCCGCCGTCGGGGGACGACCGCGCGGCGGCGCCCCGCGACCGGGGACGCCACCGAGCAGCTCGCTCCCGGGTCAGCCCAGCGCGGTGCGCACCAGGTCGGCCACCTTGGCGACCGTCGCGTCGTCGAGCTCATCGAGGAACCACGCCGCCGGGCGCAGGGTGCTGCCGGGCTCGCGCTCGACGGCGGCCTTCGGCGACAGGCCCAACGACATCACGCCGTCGTCGCAGCGGAAGAAGATCAGCACGGGTGCGCTGCGGCTCCGGGCGTACCCCGGGGCGCCGTACCAGATCCGCGGCTTCACGCCCGGGCCCGCGGTGGTGATCGTCTCGTGCAGCCGGGCCCCGATCTCGGCGTACGGGGCCGGCCACCCGGCGATCTTCTCGAGGACCGCGTCGAGGTCCTGCTTCGACCTGTCCGGCTTGTTCGTGGACATGGCGTCCGTCCTTCGTCTCGCGCCGCATCTGCGGCAGGGGTGAACACAACACGGCTCCGCGGAGCCGGGCTGCGCAATCTCC
>WLOB01000360.1 GCA_009699505.1 Actinomycetota bacterium
ATCAGGGCGAGCAGGACGCCGCCGATCGTGCCGGTGCCGCCGAAGATCGAGACGCCGCCGAGGACGACCGCGGCGATCGCGGTGAGCTCGAAGCCCTCGCCGACGTTGCCGGCGGCGGTCGAGTTGCGAAGCGTCAGCAGGATCCCGGCCAGGGCCGCGACCACGCCGCTCAGGACGAACAGCCGCAGCTGGATCCGGTCCACGCGCAGGCCGCTGAACCGCGCGGCCTCCCGGTTGGCGCCGATCGCGAAGATCGCGCGACCGAACGGGGTCCGGTGCAGCACGATCGCGAAGATCGCGGCGAGCACGAGGAACAGGACGATCGTGTTCGGGACGACGGTGCCGGCGAAGTTGCCGAACGCCCAGTCGGTGTAGCCCGTGGGGAAGGAGGTGACGGACTCGTCGCCGAGGATGACGAACGCCAGGCCGCGGAAGAGCGCGAGCGTGCCGATCGTGACCGCCAGGCTCGGGAGCCCAAGGCCCGTCACGAGCCAGCCGTTCAGCAGGCCGCAGAGCGCGCCGGCGACGAGGCAGAGCGGGATGATCCCCTCCATCGGCAGCCCCTGGTTCCAGAGGTAGCCCATGAGCGCCGAGCTCAGCGCCAGGACGGAGGCGACGGAGAGGTCGATCTCGCCCGTGGCGATGATGAGCGTCAGCGGCAGCGCGAGGATCGCGTACTCCGTGAAGTCGCTCGAGCCGGTCGTCAGGGACTCGCCGGTGAGGAACTCGGACGAGATGCCCGAGCCGATGAGGAAGACCAGGGCGATCAGCGCGAGGATCAGCGTCTCCCAGCGGCCGAGGAGCGCCTTGAGGCGGGAGTCCTCGGACCGCGGGCTGCTCGGCGTGCGGTCGGGTGCCGGCGCCGTCGGGGCGATGGTGCTCATGCTGCGGTCCTCCGTCGGGCGGACCGCTGTCGGAGCAGGGCCTCGCTCTGCTTGGCGATCAGGCGGTCCAGCGCGATCGCGACGATGATCAGGAGGCCGACGATCGCCTGCTGCCAGAAGTCGTCGATCCTGAGGACGATGAGGGCGGTCTGGATCGTGCCCAGGACGACCGCGCCGAGCGCGGCGCCCAGGACGGAGCCCGAGCCGCCGGCGATCGCGACGCCGCCGACCACCGCGGCGCCGATGACGCGCAGCTCGTAGCCCTGGCCGGCGGTCGCGTCGACCGTGCCGTAGCGGGCCGCGAACATCGCGCCGCCGAGGCCGGCGAGCGCGCCGGAGATGACGAACGCCTGCGTGACGCGACGGTCGCTCTTCAGGCCGGCGAGCTTGGCCGCCTGGCCGCCGGAGCGCCCGGAGGAGCCGATGGCGTAGAGCTGGCGGCCCCAGGCGTAGTCGCGGGCGACGAACCAGAAGAGCAGGATCACGACGACCGCGACGATGATCAGGGTCGGGATCCCGAAGAAGAGGTCGCCGGAGCCGGCGGTGAGGAAGGAGTCCGGCAGCGTCTCGGCGTTGATCTGGCGGCCGTCCGTGACGAGGAAGGCGACGCCGCGCAGGGCGTACATCGTGCCGAGCGTCACCACGAGCGCGGGGACGCGGCCCCACGTGACCAGGACGCCGTTGAGCAGCCCGCACGCCGCGCCGATGACGACGGCGATGACGACGCCGACGGGCCACGGGACGTCCGGGTTCTTCGTCAGGAAGTCGCCGCAGACGAACGCGGAGAGCCCGAGGATCGAGCCGACCGACAGGTCGATGTTGCGGGTGACGATGACGAGCGTCATGCCCGCCGTCATCACGGCGATGATCGCGACGTTCAGGACCGTCTGCTTCAGGCTGTCGGCGTCGAGGAAGTTCGGCTCGATGACGCCCGTGGCGAAGACGATGAGCGCGAGGACGACCAGGAGGCCGAGCTCGCGGGCGCGGATCAGGCGGTCGACGACGCGGCGGCCGGCGGAGACGCGGGCCTCCTCCTCCGCGGCGATCTTCGGGGCCAGGCCGCCCGGGCCGGCGGGCGCGGGAGACGTCGTCGGGGTGCTCATGCGATCTCCTGGGTGGCCGGCGCGGACACGCGGCCGGTGGCGGCGCGGACGACGCGCTCCTCGTCGGCCTCGGCGCGGGACAGCTCGGCGGTCATGCGGCCCTCGAACATCACGAGGACGCGGTCGGCCATGCCCAGCACCTCGGGCAGCTCGCTCGAGACCATGAGGACGGCGAGTCCCTGGCCGGCGAGCTCGTCGATGATGCGGTGGACCTCGGCCTTCGTGCCGACGTCGATGCCGCGGGTCGGCTCGTCGATGATGAGGAGGCGGGGCTCGGTGCCCAGCCACTTCGCGAGGACGACCTTCTGCTGGTTGCCGCCCGAGAGCGTGCCGACGGCGTCGCCGAGGCGGCCGTACTTCAGCTGCAGCCGCTCGCCCCAGCGCTCGGCCTCGGCGCGCTCGCGCTTCGGCGACAGCAGGCCGCGGGAGCGCATCTCGCCCAGGCGGGCCAGGGTCGCGTTCTGGCCGATCGACATGTCCATGACGAGGCCCTGCTGGCGGCGGTCCTCGGGCACGAGCGCCATGCCGGCGGCGACCGCCGCGGTCGGCTTGCCCAGCGGCAGCGCGTTGCCGAGCATCGTCACGGTGCCCTCCGTCGCGCGGTCCACGCCGAAGATCGCCTGGACGACCTCGGAGCGCCCGGCGCCGACGAGGCCGGCCAGGGCGACGATCTCGCCGGCGCGGACCTGCAGGTCGACGTCGTAGAAGACGCCCTCGCGCGAGAGCCCGCGGACGTCGAGGACGACCTCGCCGATCGTCGGCTCGCTCTTCGGGAAGAGCTGGGTGACGTCGCGGCCGACCATGCGGCGGACGAGCTCGTCCTCGGGCAGCTCGGACAGCGGGCCGTCGTGGACGACCTCGCCGTCGCGCATGACGGTGACGACGGAGGCGATCTCGTAGACCTCCTCGAGCCGGTGGCTGATGAAGAGGACGGCGGCGCCGCGCTCCTGCAGCGCCCGGACGACGCCGAAGAGCCGCTCGACCTCGCGGCCCGAGAGGGCGGCGGTCGGCTCGTCCATGATCAGGACGCGCGCGTCGAAGCTCATCGCCTTGGCGATCTCGACGATCTGCTGGTCCGCGATGGACAGGCCCTGCACGGGGCGGTCCGGGTCGAGGTCGACGCCGAGGCGGTCGAGCAGGTCCTGGACCGTCCTCTTCATGGCCGGGCGGTCGACGCGGCCGAAGGAGCGCCTCGGGTGCCGGCCCATCACGACGTTCTCCGCGACGGAGAGGTCGGGGAAGAGCGTCGGCTCCTGCAGGATCACCGCGACGCCGGCGTCGCGGGAGTCGGCGGTGGAGTGGAAGACGACGGGCTCGCCGTCGACGAGGACCGTGCCGCTGTTCGGGCGGTCCACGCCGGTGAGGATCTTCACGAGCGTCGACTTGCCGGCGCCGTTCTCGCCCATGAGCGCGCGGACCTCGCCGGCGCGCAGCGCGAGCGACGCGTGCTGCAGCGCGCGGACGGCGCCGAAGGAGCGGCTCGCGTCGTCGAGGGCGACGAGCGGGGTCGTGGTGGACGGGGTGCTCATGCGGTCGCCTCCTCGGGCGTCGGTGCCTCGCCCGCGTCGAGCTGGCGCACGGCCACGCCGGGGACGTCGATGGCGGAGATGAGGTCCGACCCGGCGGGCAGGCCGGCGACGAGGACGTCGCTGCAGGTCGAGACCGGGCCGATGACGGACAGGCCGCGGCGGTCGAGCTTGCCGCCGTCGACGAGCAGCGTGGCCGTCGTGGCCTGGCTGATCATCGTGCGCTTGACCTCGGCCTCGAGCGGGTCGGCGTCCGTCAGCGTGCCGTCGGGGGCGATGCCCTTGACCGACAGGAACGCGCGGTCGGTCCAGTGCCGCTTGATCGCCTCGACGGCGAGCGGGCCGACGAAGGAGCGGGAGATGCGGCGGAGCTGGCCGCCGGCGACGATGAGCTCGATCGTCTCGCGGGCGTTCGACGACAGCAGGTCGATGATCGGCAGCGAGTTCGTGACGACCGTGACGGCGCGGTCGTCGCGGATCAGGACCTCGGTCAGGTGGTACGCCGTGGTCGAGGAGTCCAGGAAGAGCGCCTCGCCGTCCTCCACCGTCTCGGCGGCCGCGACGGCCAGGGCGCGCTTGGCGGCGGTCGCCGTGGCCATGCGGGCCGAGAACGAGTCCTCGTGGGAGGAGGAGCTCGGCAGGACGGCGCCGCCGTGGGTGCGCCGGGCGTGGCCCTGGCGCTCGAGCTCGGCCAGGTCGCGCCGCGCGGTCATCGGCGAGACCGCGAAGCGGGCCTCGATCTCCGCGACCGTGATGGCCCGCTGGGCCTGCAGCACCTCGAGGATCGCCTCGCGACGCCCCTCGGCGAGGCGCGGTCGATCGTCCGGTGCTTTGCGGTTGTTCTTCCCCACGAGGTGGCTTCTCTCTCCCCAAGTGCACGGGTTCGCGCAGAAACGATCAGAACAGAAACGCAAGTCTGTGTCAAGACGCACAGTCATCTTTCGGTGACCGATGCCGCGAACGCCCGTCCACGACGGGCGATGCGAGGCTACCGCCCCCCGTTCGTGGGGTGGCCGGAGGGCTGTAAGCGGCCTCGACGATCGCCCCGTTCCGCACAAGGGGCACCGTGAACGATCAGTTTGGGGGTGGGGGGGCGGCGAGGTGAAGCGGGGCGCGGGGGGGGGCGCGGGCCGGGCAGAAGCGGCGGGGCGA
>WLOB01000361.1 GCA_009699505.1 Actinomycetota bacterium
ACCGGGTCCGCCGCTCAGCGAGGGCCGTCGACCGCGCCGCGCAGCAGGGAGGCGGCCGCGCGCGGGTCGTCGGCCTCGGCGATCGCGCGGACGACGGCCACGCGGGGCGCGCCGGCGCGCAGGACGGCGTGGATCGTCTGCGCGTCGATCCCGCCGATCGCCACGAACGGCAGGTCGCGCGAGGCCGCGTGCGGGAGCAGGTCGACACCGACCGCCCGCGCGCCGGCCTTCGTCGGCGTGTCGTGGATCGGTCCGACGCCGATGTGGTCGGGCACCGCCTCCGGGCGGCCGGACGCGCCGCCGACGTGGGCGAGGTCGATCTCGCCCGTCGAGTGCGTCGACAGCCCGATCAGCACGTCCTCGCCGACGACGGCCCGCGCCTCGTCGACCGGCACGTCGTCCTGTCCGACGTGGACCGCGTCGGCGCCGCCGGCCACCGCCAGGTCGGGCCGGTCGTTCAGGACGAGCAGCGTGCCGGTGATGTCGCAGAGCTGGCGCAGGCTGCGCAGGCCGGCGACGAGCTCGGCGTCCGTCGCCGTCTTGTCGCGCAGCTGCAGCGCGTCGACGCCCCCGGCGATCGCGTGGGTGGCGATGTCGAGGAGGGTCCGACCGTTCGTCACCAGCGGCGCGACGAGGTACAGGTGGACGGCGGAAAAGCGCGCCCGGCGCTCCTCGGGGGTCATGGGCGGGGAGTGTGTCAGCCGCGCCCGGCCGGGGTGCGGGTCGGGACGGCGCGCGAGGTACGATCGTCCGAGCCATCCGTGGCGGGAGCCCGTCCGGGCTGAGAGGGGGACGCCGACGTCCCCGACCGCCGAGCCGCCCGGTCATGCGGGCGCGCGACACGCCCGTGCCCGCCCCCTCCGCCCTCCCCGCCGACCGCCCGACCGACGTGCTCGTCGTCGGCGCCGGGCTCGCCGGGCTGCCCGTGGCCCTCGAGCTCGCGCGCCGCGGTGCGTCGGTGCGCGTGGTGGACCCCGCCGACCCGGGCTCGGGCACCTCGCGCGTGGCCGCCGGGATGCTCGCCCCGGTCACGGAGGCGGAGCCGGACGATCCGGACCACCTCGCCGTGGGTCGTGCGGGCCTGGACCGCTGGGCGGCGTTCGCCGCGGGCCTGGCCGCGGACTCCGGCGTCGAGGTGCCGCTGCACGCCGCGGGCACCCTCGCCCTGGCGCGCGACCGCGACGAGGCCGAGGCGCTCGTCCGCTTCGCCGACGTCTGCGGGCGCTTCGGCCTGCCGGTGGAGCGGCTGCTGCCGAGCGCCGCCCGGCGCCTCGAGCCCGCGCTCGCGCCGACCCTGCGCGGCGCCCTGTCGGTGCCGGGGGACCTCGCCGTCGACCCGCGCCGGGTCGTCGCGGCGCTCGCGGCGGCCCTGCCCGCGCTGGGGGTCGACCTCGTGACCGGCGCGGTCGAGCGGGTGCTGCTGGGGGACCTCGCCGGCGGCGGGTCCCGGGCGACCGGCGCGCTCCTGGCGGACGGTCGCGAGCTGCGCGCGGGCGCGGTCGTCCTGGCCACGGGCGCCCACCCCGTCGCCGGGCTGCCCGACGCGGCGCGGGTGCCGGTGCGGCCGGTCAAGGGGCAGCTGCTCGTCCTGCGCGACCCGTCGGGCCCCGGCCTCGTCGAGCGGGTCCTGCGCTTCGGCCACGGCTACCTCGTGCCGCGCGACGACGGCCGCTACGTGCTCGGCGCGACGACGGAGGAGCGCGGCTTCGACGTCGCCACGACGGCGTGGGCGCTCCACGAGCTGCTCCGCGACGGGTTCGAGCTCGTCCCCGGGCTGCTGGACCTCGAGGTGCAGGAGACCCTGGCGGGCCTGCGGCCGACGACCCCCGACGCGCTGCCCGTGGTCGGCCCGGCCGCGGGCGTCGACGGGCTCTGGTGGGCGACGGGCCACCACCGCAACGGCGTCCTGCTCGCACCGCTCACCGGCCTCCTGGTCGCCGACGGGCTGACCGGCGCGTCCCGCACGCCGGCCGACGAGCACGTGGCCTCGCTCGTCGACCCGCGCCGGTTCGCCGCCCCGGCCGCTCCCCTTCATCCGCCCGTCCCGGAGGACGCCCGTGCCTGAGCCCGCCACCGTCCACGTCAACGGCGAGGCCCGCGACGCCGCGGGTCGCTCCGTCGCCGAGCTCGTCGTCGACCTGGGACTGCCCGGGGACGGCCGCGGCGTGGCCGTCGCGATCGCCGGCGAGGTCGTCCCGCGCGGCACGTGGCCGTCGCGGACCCTGGTCGCGGGCGAGCACGTCGAGGTGCTCGTGGCGATGCAGGGCGGCTGACCCCGCCCGGGGGCGTCAGGTGCAGCCGGCCGACGGCGTCGCGGCCCGCCGCAGGTACTCGAAGACGTCGGCGGGCCGGTCGCCGACCGGCGAGAGCCGCACGGTCCGGCTGATCGTCCCGCCGCAGTCGTCCGTCTCGCTCTGGTCGACGAGGACGAAGCTCTTCGCGAGGTCGGGGGCCAGCGCGGGACCGACGTCCCGGAGCGCGTAGACCGGGCCGTCGTGGAAGACCGGCGGCTCGCCCGGCTCCGGGGGCGGCACGAGCTCGGGGAGGGCGACGGCGACCGCGAGCCGCCCGCCCGTCGTCGACCACGCGGTGGCCAGGCCGTCCGTGCGCAGCGCGAGGACGGTGTCGGGCGTCGCCGGGGTCGTGGCGCTCGTCGCGACGGCGGCCCGCGTGACGGTCAGGACCCGCCTGCCGGTCACGAACGTCACGACGCGCACCGTGTCGGAGGCCGCGCCGTCGGCGCCCGTGCGGCGGGTCGTCCAGGTGAGGAGGCCGCCGGCGACCGAGATCCTCGTGGCGGGGGACCAGGCGCCGAGCGCGCGGATCCGGCGGCGCTTCCCCGTGGCCCGGGTGCAGGACCGCAGGGCCGTGCCGACCCGGTAGACGCGCAGACCGAGAAGGCCGTCCTTCGGGGAGCGGTAGAGGGTCGTGCCGCCCGTCGGGCACGGCGTGTGGCGCGTCTTCGCCGCCGCGGTCGAGGGGAGGACGGCGGCCCCGGCGAGGACGGCGACGGTGGCCACGAGCGGCGCTCGGGCGACGACACGGTGGGCGGCTGACGGGCGTGGGCGCATCTGGACCTCTCCGGGCGGTGGGCGGGCACGTCGGGCGGCGCGCGGCGACCGGCGGCCGTGGGGGCCCGCCGGGCCGGGACAGCGTACGCCCCGTCGGGCCGGACGGGAAGGGGTGCCCGGGATCCGGGCCTGGGCCGGGGCGCCGGCCGGGGAGGCGTCTGCGCCTACCGGTCGCCGAGGTTCTTGTTCAGCCAGTCCGTGACGGTCTTCGCGGCGCCCTCGGCCTGCCCGGCGACGTCCTTGAACGCCCCCTGGAACCGCTCGCGGTAGTGGTCGGCCGCGGCGCGCGCCTCGGCGCGGACGTCCGGGTCCTCCTCGCCGCGCTTGGGGTACACCCCGTCGCGGATGCGGTCGTAGTCGCCGCTCTTGACCCAGTCCATGAGCTCGTGCGCGCGCCGGACCGACAGCGGGTGCGTCGAGCCGAGCTCGAGGTTGATCTTCGTCCGGAGGCCCAGGCCGCGGCTCTGCTTGCCGTAGTCGTCGGCCTGCGCGAGGAACGCCCCGAGGTCGAGGCGGTCCGCGGCCGTGCCGGCCGAGATCGACAGGAGCGTGCGGCAGACGAGGAGCGGGTCCTGCACGACGAGCGCCGCGACGCGGTCCGACGTCAGCTCGGCGGCGCGCGACCACTCCAGGAGCGCGTTCTTCACCGCCATGAGCGGCAGCGCGGTGGGCAGCGACTTGTTCAGGACGCTGCCGCCCATGCTCAGGATGATCTGCAGGACCGTGCCGTAGAGGACGTGGTCGCAGAGGACGTGCGCGGCCTCGTGCGCGAAGACGACGCGCTGCTGCGGGCCGTCGAGCTGGTCGATGAGCTGCGAGTGGACGAGCACGAGCGGGTCGCTCGAGCCGATCGTCACGGCGTTCGACGTCGGGAACGCGGCGAGGTACAGCTCCGGCGTCCGCGGCAGGTCGAGCGTCGTGTACGCGGAGCGGTGCAGGTCGTAGACGTCCGGCAGCTGGTGCTGCGACAGGCGGACCGCCGAGGCCAGGAGGTTCTGGCGCAGCGCCCGCTCGTACCCGAGCTCGCTCAGCCGCCGGACGATCGTGTTGATCCCGGGGATCGACGCGAGCGCGGCCGTGGCGGCGCGGTCGGCGGGGTGGCGGAGGATCTGCGGGTCCAGCTCCTTCAGCCGGTAGCCGGGGACGGGGAGGTCGTCGTCGCCGCTCATCGCCCGAGGCTACCCGGCGGGCCTTTACGCCGGATCAGGCGGCGGGCTCGCCGAAGCCCGCGGGGAGCACCCGGATCGTCGACAGCGCGGGGTCCGCGGCGCCGTGCAGGCGGGCGCCGGCGTCGACGAGCCGCCGCAGGTAGCCGACGATCTCGGGCGACACCCGCTCGCCCGGCAGGAGCGCCGGGATGCCCGGCGGGTAGCCCGCGATCGACTCGCAGGAGATCCGCCCCTCGGCGGCGGCGCGGTCGGCGTCGACCGTCTCGCCCGGGCCGAGGAACGCGTCGCGCGGCGGGAGCACGGAGACGGCGTCGGGGGCGCGCGGCGCGGGCACGACGGTCCCGCCACCGGGTCGGCGCAGGCGCGCGGCGATCTCGTCGAGGTCCCCGCCGACCCGCGCCAGCCCGACGGGGTCCTCG
>WLOB01000362.1 GCA_009699505.1 Actinomycetota bacterium
ACCCGACCGCGCCGCACTCCGCGTTCGCCGTCGCGATGGGCGCGTCGGTCGACCTGCCGCGGCTGACGGACGCCCTCGGCGAGACCTGGGCGATCCGCGACGGGTACCACAAGCTCTTCGCCTGCTGCCAGTACGCGCACTCCACCGTGGAGGCGCTCCTGGACGCCCGGGACGAGCTCGGCGCCGACGCGCCCGAGGCGATCGAGGAGATCGTCGTCCGCACGCACCCGCTCGCGCTGCGCCTGGACCAGGCGCGGCCGACCACGAGCCTCGCCGCCAAGTTCTCCGTGCCGCACGCCGCGGCCGCCGCCGTCGTCCTCGGCGAGGTCGACGCCGACGCGTGCGCGCCCGCCGCCGTCGCCGACGAGCGCATCGCCGCGCTGCGCGAGCTCGTCCGGCTCGAGCCGTTCCTGCCGACCCCCGCGCCGCCGCACGACCGTCCGTCGACGGTGGTCGTCCGGCTGCGGGACGGCCGGACCGTCGAGCGCACGTGCCTGAGCGCGATCGGCTCGCCCGACCGGCCGCTCGGGCTCGACGTGCTGCTCGACGACAAGATCCTCGGCGCCGTCGGCGCCGTCCACCCCCGGTACGTCCCCACGGTCCGACGCCTGCTCGAGCAGCCCGAGCTGCACCGGCGTCCCTGGCGGGCGACCCTCGACGACCTCCTGGGAGGCTGAGATGCCGCAGATCAACACCACGGGCGACTTCGACACCGAGGTCGACGTCCTCGTCGTCGGCGCGGGCGGCGCCGGCCTCGTCGCCGCGCTGGCCGCCCACGCCGCGGGCGCCACCGTCGCCGTCGTCGAGAAGCACGACCGCGCCGGCGGCAACACCGCCCTGTCGACGGGCTCCGTCCCCGGCGGCGGCACCCGGTACCAGGCCGAGGCGGGCATCGAGGACTCGCCGGAGCGGATGGCCGAGGACCTGCTGCGCCAGAGCGGCCCGCACGAGGCGGAGTGGCTGACCCGCCAGCTCGCCGCGCAGTCCGCGCCGATGGTCGAGTGGCTGCGCGAGGACGTCGGCATCGAGCTCGAGCTGATCACGGACTACAAGCACGTCGGCCACTCCGTCCCGCGCCTGCACGCGCCGCGCAGCCGCAAGGGACAGGACCTGGTCGACGACCTCGTCCGGGCGCTCGAGGAGCGCGAGATCCCGCTCGTCCTCGGCCACCCCGTCGAGGACCTGCTGCTGGACGACGACGGCGCGGTCTCCGGCGTCCTCGTCCGCGGCGACCGGGTCGCCGAGACCCGCCTGGGCGCGCCGAACGTCGTGCTGGCCGCCAACGGCTTCGCCGGCAACCGGGACATGGTCCGCGAGTACTGCCCCGACGTCGCCGACGCGGAGTACTTCGGCGCCCACGGCTCCACCGGCGAGGCCGTCGCCTGGGTCCGCGACCTCGGCGCGAAGCTCGAGAACATCGGCGCCTACCAGGGCTACGCCGCGGTGGCCTACCCGCACGGCTCCATCACGAGCTGGACGACCGTCGAGATGGGCGGCGTCCTCGTCAACCCGGACGGCGAGCGCTTCGGCGACGAGACCATCGGCTACTCCGGCTTCGCCGCCGACGTCATCGCCAACGGCGGCGCGGCGTGGGTGCTCTTCGACGAGCGGATCCGCGACTACGTCGCCGGCAACGAGCTCGAGTTCCGCGAGCTGGTCGAGCTGGGCGGCGTGCGGACCGCCGAGAACCCGCGCGAGCTGGCCCGGTTCTTCGGCCTGCCCGAGGACGCGCTCGCCGCGACCGTCGAGCAGACCGCCCGCGACGCGGCCGGGTCGGCCGACCGCTTCGGTCGGACGGACTTCGGCTTCGGTCCGCTGCAGGCGCCCTACGCGATGTGCCGCACCACGCCGGGGCTCTTCCACACCCAGGGCGGCGCGGCGATCGACGCCGACGCCCGTCCCCTGCGCGCCGACGGCACGCAGATCCCGCGGATCTTCGCCACGGGCGGCGTCGCGGTCGGCATCAGCGGTCGCACCGGCGGCCGGGGCTACAGCTCGGGCAACGGCCTGCTGACGGCGATGGGCCTCGGCCGCGTCGCCGGCGCGGCGGCCGCGAACGTGCCGCTGCCGCGATGAGCGAGGCCCCCGCAGCCGTCGCGCTCGCCGACCGCGCACTCGCGCTGCGCGGGGCCGCGCTGCCCGACGCGGTCGCACGGGCCGCGGCCGACCACCTGCTCGACGCGCTCGGCGTCGGGCTGGCCGGCGGGGCCGCCGGCACCGCCCCCCTGCGCGGCGACCTCTCGCGCCTCGGCCCGGGCGCGGCCACCGTCCTCGGCCGCGCCGACCGCCTGGCGCCCGCCGCCGCCGCGCTGGCCAACGGCACGCTCGTCCACTCCATGGAGTTCGACGACACGCACGTGCCGTCGGTCATCCACGGCAGCGCCGTCGTCGTGCCCGCCGCGCTGGCCGCCGCGGAGCGCGAGGGGTCCACGGGCGCCGAGCTGCTCGTCGCGGTCGCCGCTGGCTGGGAGGCCCTGATCCTCCTCGGCCTCGCGAGCCCGGGCGGGTTCCAGGAGGCCGGCTTCCAGACCGTCGCCGCGGCCGGCCCGTTCGGCGCCGCGATCGCCGCCGGGCTGCTCGCCGGCGTCGACGCGCCGACGCTCGTCGCCGCGCTGGGCATCTGCGGCAGCCAGGCGTCGGGGACCTTCGCGTTCCTCAGCGACGCGTCGACGGTCAAGGCGATGCACGCCGGCTGGGCCGCGCACTCGGGGCTGCTCGCGGTCGACCTGGCGCGCGCCGGCGTCGGCGGGCCCGCCGCGGTCTTCGAGGACCGCTTCGGCTTCTTCGCGTCCTACACCCGCGACCCGAACGCGGCGGAGCGCTTCGCCGGCCTCGTCCCGCGCCTGGGCGAGACCTGGGCGCTGCCCGAGGCGGCGTTCAAGCGCTACCCCTGCTGCCACTACGTCCACCCGTTCCTGCAGGGTGCGGAGCAGCTCCTGGCCGACGGGCTGCGGCCGGAGGACCTCGACGAGCTCGTCCTGACCGTCCCGGTCGGCGCGGCCCCGATCGTCTGCGACCCGTGGGAGCGCAAGCTCGCCCCCGGGAGCGACCACGACGCCCGCTGGAGCCTGCCCGTCTGCGTCGCCCGGGTGCTGCTGCGCGGCCGGCTGACGAGCGCCGACGTCGAGGGCATCTCCTCGGACGCCGACACGCTCGCCCTCGCCGCCCGGATGCGGTGGGAGCCGTGGGAGGACTCCGGCTTCCCCGCCCGCTTCCCGGCCCGTCTGCGCGTCACGTCGACGGACGGCACGGTCCGCGAGCTCGAGGTCCCCGACGTCCGGGGCAGCGCCTCGTCGCCCCTGACGCGCGACGAGATCCGGGCCAAGTTCCGCACGAACGCCGACCCGGTCGTCGGCGAGGAGCGGGCCGGGCGGATCGTCGCCGCGGTCGACGCGCTGGCCGACCTGCCCGACGTCCGCGAGCTGACCGCCCTCCTGGGCGCTACGGCCTGACCACCACCGAGACCCGCCGGCCCCGCCCGTCCCGTCCGGGACGCCCCGCGCCACCGATCGCACCCCACCCGAACCCCGAGGACCCCATGTCCGTCGTCGCCCTCTTCGACCTCCACGCCGCGCCCGGTCGCGCGGACGACATCGCCGCCGTCCTGCACCGCATCCTCGTCGACACCCGCGCCTTCGACGGCAACCTCGAGGCGACGGTGATCCGCGACGCGGACGACCCGCAGCACGTCTCCGTCCTCGCCCGCTGGGCGTCCCTGGAGCACCACGAGGCGTACCTCGCCTGGCGCGCGGGCGACGGCGCGGTGCCGGAGCTCGCCGACCTCGTCGACCGGGAGCCGGGCGGCTCGCGGCACGTGGTCGATCCCGGGGCCTGAGCGGGCGGGCGGGCGTGCGTCGCCGCGGGACCCCGGGGCGGGTATCCGCGCCTCGCCGCGCGGGACCCTGGGGCGGGCGGCCGCGCGTCGCCGCGCGGGACCCCGGAGCGGGCGGCCCGTCAGAAGGTGAGGACGAGCCGGCCGCGCACGCCGCCGGCCTCCTGACGGCGGTGCGCGTCCGCGGCCCGGGCGGCCGGGTAGCGCCCGGCGACCGTCATCGGCAGCACGCCGGCGGACGCGAGGTCCCGCACGTGCTCGAGCGCGGCCGTGTCCTCCAGGCGGTCGCGGACCCAGACGGGATGGCGCACGATGCCCCGCTCCGTCGGGTCGTCCTGCCCCCGGACGACCGCCCACCCGCCGCCGTCGCGGACCGCCCCGAACACCGCCGGCCCGACGAGGGCCGCGTCGAGGACCCCGTCGACGCCGTCCGGCGCGCGCTCGCGGACCCCGTCGACGAGCCCGTCGCCGCGCTCGACGACCTCGTCCGCCCCGTGGCCCAGGACCGCGTCGTGCTCGTCCGGGCGCGCGTCGGCGATCACCCGCAGGCCCCGCTCGCGGGCCAGCGGCATCGCGAGCGTCGCCAGCCAGCCGGCGCCACCGGTGACCAGCAGCGTCGCCCCGCGCGGCAGGTCGAGCAGGTCCAGCGCCTCCACCGCGGTCAGCGCGTTCATCGACAGCGTCGCGGCCTCCTCGAGCGACGCCCCCTCCGGTACCGCCACCGCCGACGCGGCGGGCAGCACGAGGGACGACTGGTAGGTGCCGCCGTCGGGCCGCATCGGCTGCACGACGACCATCACGCGGTCGCCGACGGAGAGCCGGTCGAC
>WLOB01000363.1 GCA_009699505.1 Actinomycetota bacterium
CTCGTCCTGCGGCGGCGACGACGGCCCGGGCGCGGAGGACCGCGCGGTCGTGCCCGCCGATCCCGGCTCGACCACGCCCGTCGGCCGCACCGCCCTGGGCCTGCTGCGCCCGGACGTCGAGGAGCGCGAGGACGAGCTGACCCGGCGCGCCGAGGCCGGCTTCGCCAACCCGCTCTACCGCCAGGTCCCCGGCGGCGCCGTCGCGTCGGCGGCCCGCGTGGCGAAGTACCGCGACCTGATCGAGGAGGTCGCGGAGGAGGGCGACGAGGACCCCGACGTGCTCGAGGGCATGGTCTACCTCGAGAGCGCCGGCCGGCCCGAGGTGCTCGCCGGCGGCGACCTCGCCGGCGCCGCGGGCCTCACCCAGATCGTGGCCGGGACCGGCACCCAGCTGCTCGACATGCAGATCGACCTGGGCCGCTCCCGCACCCTCACCGGCCGCATCGCCCGCGAGGAGCGGCGCGGCCGGTCGCGGGAGGCCGACCGCCTCCGCGCCGCCCGCGCCCGCGTCGACGAGCGGTTCGACCCGCGAAAGGCGCTCGAGGCGACCGTCCGGTACCTGAAGTTCGCCCGGGGCGAGCTCGACGACCGCGAGGACCTGGCGGTCGCGAGCTACCACATGGGCGTCGGCAACCTCCAGGACCTCATGCGCGCCGTCGGGCAGGGGACGACGTCCTACGCCCGCATGTACTTCTCGATCGACCCGCGTCGCACGCCGGACGCGACGGCGCTGGCCGTGAAGCTCGCGGACGACTCCACGTCGTACCTCTGGCGGGTCGGCGCGGCGGAGCGGATCATGCGGCTCTTCCGCGAGGACCGCGCCGCGCTGACGCGGGAGAACGAGCTGCAGAACCGCAAGGCCTCGAGCGAGGACGTCCTGCACCCCGTGGAGTCGACGAAGGTCTTCGCGGACCCGTCGGACCTGGCGGACGCGGAGCGCACGGGCGAGGTCGAGGGGCTCCCCCGCGCCGCGCTGCGCGCGAACGGGATCGCGATCGACCGCGGGATGGGCGAGCTCGCCCCGCGGCTGGACCAGTCCCGGCGCCGGTACCGCGCGCTGCGACCCGGCGCCCTCGCCGGCCTGCTGACGATCGGCGCGACGGTCCGGGCGCTGAACGGCGACGCCACCCCCGAGACCCGCCTGACCGTCACGAGCACGGTGCGCGACCGGGAGTACCAGGCGATGCTCGGCGCGGAGAACGTGCAGGCCACCCGCGCGCTGTCCCAGCACACGACGGGCTGGGCGATGGACATCTCGCGCACCTATCCGAAGGGCGACACCGCCGAGCTCTTCCAGTGGACCCTGACCCGCCTGCAGGCCCTGAACCTCATCGCCTGGGTCCGCGAGCCGACGGCGATCCACCTCACCTTCAGCTCGAGCGCGGCGACCGAGCTCGCCCCGGTGCTGCGTCGGGCCGGGGTGGCGCGGTAGGCGGTCCCTCCGGCTCGCCGGAGGGACCGCCGTCGGGCGCCGGGCGGAACTCGCCGTCGGGGGCGGAGCAGGGCTCGCCGTCGGGGGCGGTGCGGGGCTCGCCATCGGGGGCGGCGCAGGGCTCGCCGTCGGACGCGGTGCGGGGCTCGCCGTCGGGCACCCGCGGCGCACGGGTGCGCCGCAGGGCGAGGGCGACGAGCAGGCGTCGCCTGGCGTCGTGCCGCGGGTCGTTCAACGGAGGGGCTGTGCGCCGCCGCGAACGGGACTCGCGGCGACGCACGGGGGACGGGACGGCACAGGGCCGACGGCCGAGCACACACGCTCGAGCCGGTACACCGTATCTCCGGTCGGGCGGGGCGATCCCGTCTCTCTCGCCCCACGCCGGCGGCGGGTCGACCGAGACCCTCCCCCGAGGACCGTCCTCCCCCGTACCATCTCGCGTCGTGCGCCCCGCTCCAGGTCGTCGTCCCCCATCCCGCGCGGCGGCCGTCCTGGTGGCCGTCGTCGCCGTGCTCCTGTCGGCCGGCGTCGGCACGGGCTCGGCCGCGCCGTACACCGTGTGGTCCTGCCAGGGACCGAACGGCGAGCCGCTCGGCGGCGGTGCCTGGACCGCGTCGACGACCGGCACCGGCGCGAGCGCGTCCACCGACTGCACGACGGGGATGCGCGCCGGCCTCCCCGCCGGCCGGTCCTCCACGCGCGCCGCCGGGACGCTCAACCTGACCGCGCCCGCCGGCACGCGGATCACGTCGTTCGAGCTCGCCCGCACCCTCCGCGCCTCGGTCGGCGGCCTGTTCTCCACGGGCTACGTCGCGAACGTCAGCTCGATCGACCCGACGGGGCCCCTCGGCGCCGGCTGCTCCGGCGCCGGCCTCTCGCTGCCGTCGACCTGCTCCGTCGGCGACCCGCCCCTCGCCGCGTCGGGCGTGTCGATCCAGGGCATCGCCCTGACCGCCGCCTGCGCCCAGGACGGCTGCCCGTCCGCGACGCCCGCCGCGGAGGCCACGCTCGCCCGCTCGCGCGTCGTGATCGACGACCCGCGGGCCCCGACGGTCGCGGGCGTCTCGGGCGACCTGAAGGACTCGGGCCACGTCGCGCGGTCGCTGACGATCGCCGCGACCGACGTCGGCGGCGGCATCGCGTCGATCTCGGCCAACGTCGACGGCGGGGCGGCCGTCGTCTCGCCCACCGGCGGGACGTGCGCGCCGCCGTTCTCGTCGGCCCAGCCGTGCCCGACCGCGCGGGAGGCGACCTTCGGCATCGACACCGCGCCGCTGCGCCGGGGCGACCACGTCGCGACGGGCACGATCGTCGACGCCGCGGGCACGACGACCGCGTGGGGGCCGGTGCCGTTCGTCGTCCCCGCCGACGGCGCCACGGACGCGGGGCCGCTGCCCGCGGGTGCGGTCCCCGTCCCCGTCTCGCCGGGCACGACGCCCGACGGTGCCGCGGTGCCGAGCGCCCGGCTGACGTTCCAGGGACGGTCGACGAAGACCGGCCGACGGATCCCGACGGGCTACCTGCGGACCCAGGGCGGCGCGCCGCTCGCCGGGGTCGTCGTGCGGATGACCCGGACGCAGACGGGCGTCGAGAACCCCCGGACCGTCGCCCTGAAGCCCGTGCGGACCGCCAGGGACGGGCGCTTCGTCGGCGCGCCGCTGCCCGAGGGCGCGTGGACCGTCGCCGGCGCCGCGGACGTCTCGAGCGGCACCGTGTCGGCGAGCATCCGCCTGCGCACCGGCCTGCGCATCTCGGCCCGTCCGTCGCCCACCCGCCTGCGCACCGGCGCGCTCATGGTGCTCTCGGGCCGTCTGACCGGCGCGGGACCCGCGAAGGCCGGCGTCCGCGTGCGGATCCAGACGATCATCCGCGGCCGCTACACGACGGTCGCGGCCGTCCGCACCCGGTCGAACGGCCGCTGGCAGTGGCGCCACCGCTTCACGAAGGTCTCGCGGCCGACGCTCTTCGCGTTCCGCGCGCTCGTCCCCGGCGAGGGCGAGACGTGGCCGTGGTCCCCGGCGAGCCGCCGCGCCGCCACGGTCCGGGTGGACCCGCGATGAGCCCGGCGATCCCCCGCAACGAGCGCCCGCGCCGGGGTCGTCCGCAGAAGGACGGGCGACCGGCCGAGGGCGACGCGCCGCAGGGGCCCGGGCAGGGCCGGGGCGGGGCGCCCGGGCCGGGCGACGCGACGGTGCGGGGCGCGACGGGGAGCGACGGGCCCCGGACGGACGACACGCCGCGGGCCGGGAGCGGCGGCGCGGCCGGCAAGGAGGTCCTCGCGAAGGGCACGGGCCTGGCCAGGGCCGCCGCGAAGGCCGCCCGGGAGGCCCGCGCCGCGAGGGCCGAGGCCGCCCGGGTCGCGAAGGAGGGGAAGGACGCCGAGGCCGCTCGGGCCGCGGCACGACGCGCGGAGGCCGACGCGGCGAAGGCGGCGGGCGCGCGGGCGGACGCCGAGACGGCACGGGTCGCGAAGGAGCGCGCGGACGTCGACGCCGCGCGGGTCGCGAAGGACCGTGCGGACGCCGAGACGGCACGGGTCGCGAAGGAGCGCGCCGAGGCCGAGGCCACGCGGGTCGCGAACGAGCGCGTCGACGCGGAGAGGGCGCGGGTCGCGAACGAGCGCGTCGGGGCCGATGCCGCGCGCACGACGACGACGCGCGCCGACGCCGCGGGCAGGGGACCGGAGCACGCGGACGCCGACGCGCGACGGGTCGCGGACCAGCGCCCCGCCGCCCCGGCCGGCGCCTCCTCGCCTGCGGGAGCCGCCGACCGGCCGGCCGCGGCGCAGCCGGCGGCGGACCGTCCGACGGCCGTCACGCGGGTCGCGCCGATCGTCGCGCCCGGGCCGACGCCGGGCCCGGCCGCACCACGACGGGGCCGACCGGGGCTGAGGCGCTTCCTGCAGCGCCCCGACGCGACCGGGCCCGCGAGGCCGGCGGCGAGCCGTCCCGCGCCCGCCGATCGCCGACCGACCGCGTCGCCCGCCGACCCCCCGACGACCGTCTCGCCGTCCACCGACGTCCCGACGCGGGTCCACCGCACGCCGGGACCCGCCGCCGGACCGGCGAAGGCGGCGAAGCCCGCCGCGGACACCACGCGACCCCCTGCCGACGGCACGGACGCCCCGACGCAGGTCCTTCCGGGCGCCCGCACCCCGACCGCCGGGCGCCCCGGGGCGCCCGCCGACGCGCCTACGCAGGTCCACGGCACGGCGAGGCC
>WLOB01000364.1 GCA_009699505.1 Actinomycetota bacterium
CACATCGAGCTCGTCGCCGCGACGATCAACTCGATGCTCACGGACGACAAGAGCATCAAGGACGAGGTCGACGTGCAGACCTCGCCGCTGCTCGGCCTGGCGAACGTGCCCGGCAACCCGCACCACTACGTCAACGGCGGCAAGGGCGCGCTGCCGCAGGACTCCCGCGGCCTGCCGTGGACGGGCGACAACGTCTTCAGCTCCGGCGACCTGCTGTCGGACCTGACGCACAACTACTTCCTCGAGACGGGCGCCCGGTCGGGCAAGCTGCGCGTCTACGAGGCGGCGGACCACCCCGCCGCCCGCGCGCTGACGGGCTACCTGCTCGTCCGCGGCGGCGTGCACCAGGTCGCCTACGCCCGCGCCGTCGAGAACCTCACGGGCGCGGACCTCACGAAGCTGTTCCCCGGCCCGCGCGTCCCGTCCGACGCGATCAAGGAGTCCCGGCCGTACATCGAGAAGGGCGACCACCGCCGCCTGTACCGCTTCTCGCCGGACGACTACCGCGAGCTGTCGGCAGTCTTCAACGGCAACCACCCCGAGACGGGCGAGCCGCTCGAGGTCGTCGACGAGGACCCGTCGCTGCGGCCGCTGCCGCAGGACCTGCCGGCCCAGAACGACGTCTTCGCGCCGGGCTACTCGACGGGCGAGATCGACGAGATCGTCGCGAAGCTCCGCAAGGACGCGGGCTTCCCGGACGAGGTCATCGGCGAGGTCGCCAACCCGCAGTAGGACGCGCGCGGCGGGGCGGGGATCCCCGCCCGCCGCTCACCCGCGCCGGACGAACTCCGGCGGCTCGAGCGGCGACTCGCCCCGGCCGGCGCCGCCGGTGCGGGCCGGACCGCCGGCGGGGCGGGCGCCCTCCGCGCCCGTGCCGCCCCGCGGCGGCGTGCGCGCCGGACGGCCGCCGACGTTCGGCGTGACGCGGTCGAGCGCCCCGACGAGCGCCGCGTGGGTCGCCCGGACGTCGTCGAGCAGGATCTTCGCGTTCACGTCGAGCGACCGGCCGAGGTCCCGCAGGTCCTTCGCCAGGTCCTCGCCCTCGTGCAGCACCTGCTGCGCGACCTCGCGGGCCCGGCGCAGCGACGCGGACGCGCGCTGCGCGGACTGCTCCTCCGTCTCCTGCGCGACCCGCAGCGCCTCGTCCCGCCGCTGATCGGCCGCCTGCGTGATGGCGCGCGAGGACTCCTCCGCCCGGGTCCGCAGCTCGGTGGCGCGGTCCTCGGCGTCCTGCAGCTGCCGGGCCGCGACGGCCTGGGCCTGCGCGACGAGCGCCTGCGCGTGCTCGGACGCCCGGCGCGTGACCTCGGCGGCGGTCCGCTCCGCGCGGGTGCGGTCCTCGCCGATCGCGTCGCGGGTGGCCAGCTCGATGCGCGCCGCCTCGTCCTCCGCGGCGCGGCGCCGGGCCTCGGCCTCCGCGGCGGCCGTGGCGCGCTCGCGTTGCGCCGCGGTCGCGGCCTCCGCCCGCAGGCGCTCGGCCTCCGCCTCCGCGGCGGCCCGCTCGTGCTCGGCCTCCTCGGCGATCCGCCGGCGCTCGCGCTCCGCCTCGGCCTCGGCGTCGTCCCGCAGCCGCGCGGCACGCTCGTCGGCGTCGCGGCGGGCGGCGGCGCCCTCCTCCTCGATCCGGGCGCGGCCGTGGGCGATGAGCGACTCCGCGGCGGCCTTCGCCTCCGCCAGGAGCTCCGCCGCCTCGGACTCCGCGGCGTCGACCCGCAGCGCGGCGGCGCGCTCGGCCTCGGCGATGCGCTCGTCCGCCCGGCGCTCCGCCTCGGCGACACGGGCCTCCGCGGCGCGCTGCGCCTCCGCCCGCAGGGTCTCGGCCGTCTCCTCCGCGGCGGCGACGATCCGCGCGACGTGGACGCCGGTGTCGGCCGCGGCGCCCGTGCCGCGGGGCGCGTCGGGCGACCGCGGGTCGCGGGATGGGGGGCCGGGAGGCATCCGGCGCAGGATTCCAGAGCGACGGGGGCCGCGTCGAACCCGCACCGTCGCTCCCGTGGTGGACGGGCGCACCCGTCGCCTCCGGAGCGGGCCCGTACCATGGTGGGTCGCGCATGGAGCACCGTTACGACCCTCAGGACATCGAGCCGCGCTGGCAGCGCGTGTGGGCGGAGGAAGGCACGTGGGAGGTCGACGACGCCGTCCTCGACGACCCGGCGGTCGACCCGGTCTACGTGCTCGAGATGCTGCCCTACCCCTCGGGCGAGCCGCACGTCGGGCACCTGAAGAACTACTCCATCGGCGACGCCGTGGCGCACTTCAAGCGGCGGCAGGGCAAGACGGTCCTGCACCCGCTGGGCTACGACGCCTTCGGTCTGCCCGCGGAGAACAACGCGATCAAGACCGGCCAGCACCCGCGCGACGCCACGGAGGCATCGATCGCGTCGTTCCAGCGCCAGTTCCGCGACTGGGGCGTCTCCATCGACTGGTCGCGCGAGCTCGCGACGCACCGCCCGGAGTACTACCGGTGGACGCAGTGGCTGTTCCTCAAGCTGCTGGCCGGCGGCCTCGTCGAGCGCCGCTCCGCCGCCGTGAACTGGGACCCGGTCGAGGAGTCCGTCCTCGCCAACGAGCAGGTGATCGACGGCCGGGGCGAGCGCTCCGGGGCCCTCGTCGAGATCCGCCAGCTCGAGCAGTGGTTCCTGAAGATCACCGACTACGCGCAGCGGCTGATCGACGACCTCGACACCATCGGCTGGCCCGAGCACGTCAAGACGATGCAGCGCAACTGGATCGGCCGCTCGGCCGGCGCGCGCGTGCAGTTCCGCTGCGAGGAGACCGGCGAGGACTACGAGGTCTTCACGACCCGCCCCGACACCCTCTTCGGCGCGACGTTCTTCGTCATGGCGCCGGAGCACCCCGACGTCACGAAGCTCGTCGCCGGCACCGACCGCGAGGACGAGGTCAAGGCCTACGTGCAGCAGGCGCTGACCGCCGAGCGCGGCGAGCGCGGCGCGGCCGACAAGCCGAAGACCGGCGTCCCGCTCGGCCGCCACGTCATCAACCCCGTCAACGGCGACCGGCTGCCGATGTACGTCGCCGACTACGTCCTCATGGACTACGGCACCGGCGCGATCATGGCCGTGCCGGGCCACGACCAGCGCGACTTCGACTTCGCGCAGGCCTACGAGCTGCCGGTCAAGCGGGTCATCCGGGGCGCGAACGACGGCGCGCCGGACGACCACCTCGGAGACGACGCCGCCTGGGAGCTGTCCCCCGAGGCGCTGCCCTACATCGGCGACGGCCCGGTCGTCGACTCGCACCCCGACTTCGACGGGCGCCACAACCGCGAGGCGCTCGCGGCGATGAACGACTGGCTGAAGGCTGAGGGCAAGGGCGAGGAGGCCATCAACTTCCGCCTGCGCGACTGGCTCGTCTCGCGCCAGCGCTACTGGGGCTGCCCGATCCCCGTGATCCACTGCCCCGAGCACGGGATGGTGCCGGTGCCGGAGGAGGACCTGCCGGTCGTCCTGCCCGACGTCGAGGACTACAAGCCCAAGGGCCGCTCGCCCCTGGCCGCCGCCGAGGACTGGGTCGCCACGGTCTGCCCGACCTGCGGCGGGCCGGCGAGGCGCGAGACGGACACGCTCGACACGTTCGTCGACTCCTCGTGGTACTTCCTGCGCTACACGGACGCGCTGAACGCCGACGCCCCGTTCGACCCCGCGGTGACGAACCGCTGGATGCCGGTGGACCAGTACATCGGCGGCGTCGAGCACGCCATCCTGCACCTGCTCTACGCGCGCTTCTTCTGCAAGGCGCTGACGGACCTCGGCGTCCTCGACGTGAACGAGCCGTTCCAGAACCTGTTCACGCAGGGGATGATCACCAAGGACGGGGCGAAGATGTCCAAGTCCAAGGGCAACGTCGTCGCGCCGCGGGCGATCATCGAGCGCTACGGTGTGGACACCGCGCGCACGTACGTCTGCTTCATGGGCCCGCCGGACCAGGACGCGGACTGGTCCGACGAGGGCGTCGAGGGCGTCTCGCGGTTCCTCGGCCGCCTGTGGCGGCTGTCGGCCGAGGCGGCCGAGCGGACCGGGGCCGCCACGGGCGTCCGGGGCGCCGCCCGTCCGCACGACGAGGCCCGCGGCGACGCGGACGGCGGCGTCGGCGCGGCCGACGAGCCGCAGGTCCCCGTCGCGGGCATCCTCGCGCCGGCGAGCCCGGAGGGCGACGACCTCGAGCTCGTCCGCAAGGCCCACTGGGCGATCGACAAGGTCACCCAGGACCTCGACGGCCGCTTCGCGTTCAACACCGCGATCTCCGCCGTGATGGAGCTCGTCAACGCGGTCTCGTCGCGACGCAACGCCGTCGTCGAGGGCTCCGCGGTCGCGCCGGGCGCCGCGCCGGTGGGCGACGGGGCCGCGCGCCCCGTCGAGCCCAACGCCTCCGGCGGACCGGTCGACCGCGGGCACGGCCGCCCGGACGCGCCGTCCGCCGACGGGTCGCCCGAGGCCGACGGCGCCGCGGACGTGCCGGCCGGTGCGTCGCCGCGCGGCGGTGGCGTCCTGGACGTGGCGGAGGCCGAGGCGTGGGCGGCGATCCGCTTCGCGCTCACCACCGCCAACACGCTGCTGCAGCCGTTCGCGCCGCACCTGACGGCCGAGGCGTACGAGCGCCTGACGGGCGCCCGGGTGTGGGAGCAGCCGTG
>WLOB01000365.1 GCA_009699505.1 Actinomycetota bacterium
CCTGTCGAACCTCTTCGGGTCCGTCTCGACGGCGCCGGGCGAGGCGACGTCGCTGACCTGGGTCAACCCGCTCCTGCTCGTGTTCCTGGCCGCCGGGGTCGCCGCGCTCGTCGGCGCCGCCCGCCGCCTGCCGCCCGCCTACGCCGCCTACGCCGGGTGCGCGCTGCTGCTGCCGCTGAGCTCGCCCGCCACGGAGGGCACGGGCCCCCTCATGTCGCTGCCGCGCTTCCTCGGGGTGCTCTTCCCCCTCGCGATGTGGGCCGGCTGGTGGCTGTCGCGCGGGCGCCTGCAGCGCACCCGCCGGATCGTCCTGGCGGGCCTCGGGCTCGGGCTGCTCGCGCTGTTCTCCGAACTGACGACGCGCTGGCTCTTCGTCGCCTGAGCCCGGATCGCCGGCGGTCGCCGGGGCGGGCCGGGGCCGGGACCGGCGGTGCTGGGGGCCGTGTCCCCCCGGTACTCTCGGCCCGGTGAGCACGCCCGTGTCGACGACGCCGTCGTCCCCGTCCGCGCCCGACCGGGACGGTGCCGGCGCCGGTCCGCGGCTCTCGTGGGGCGCCGGCACGGCGATCCTGGCGTTCATCGCGACGCTCGGCGCGACCATCGTCACGTCGATCCCCGCGATCGCCATCGGCGACGACACCGGGACCGCCAAGGCCGCCGGATCCGTCGTCGGCTCCATCCTCCAGAACGCGGTCTTCGTCGGGATGCCGCTCCTGATCGTCGGCATGGTGGCCGGCAGCCTCCGGCGCCGCGACGTCGGCCTCGTGCTGCCGCCGAAGGCCTGGCGGATCCCGCTGTACGTCCTGGCCGCGTTCATCGTCTACCTGCTCGTCTCGGCCGGCCTGGGCGAGCTGCTGAACGCCGGGGGCCAGGAGGACGAGCTGCCGGAGAAGCTCGGCGCGAACGAGTCGCTCGCCGCCGGCATCGCGATCGGCCTCGCCGTCACGGTCCTCGCGCCCATCGGCGAGGAGTTCCTCCTGCGCGGGATCCTCTACCCCGGCCTGCGGGACTCCCTGGCGCGCGTCGCCCCGGTCTGGCTCGCCATCGCCGTCGCCGCGCTCCTCGACGGCCTCGTCTTCGGCGCGCTGCACCTCGGGGGGACGAAGGCGATCTTCCTGCCGGTCCTCATGGCCTTCGGCGTGATCCTCTGCCTGCTCTACCAGCTCACGCGCACGCTCTACGCGAACATCCTCCTGCACTGCACGAACAACGCGCTGGCGATCACGGTCGCGCTGGACTGGTCCGTCCTGGGCGGCCTGGCGCTCTGGGCGAGCGCCGTCTCGCTCCTGACGCTGCTCGCGCTGGCGGCCCGGCGGTTCGAGATGCGCCTGGGCCCGCCGCGGCGCCCGGGCGGTCCCGCGCACGCGGGCTGACGCCGGGGGCCGCAGGGCCGGGGCGACCCGGGGTGGGCGGCCCTTCCCGCCCGGGGTGCGGGGGGCCCACCGCGGGTACCATGCCCGCATGACGCAGCAGCACCGTCCCCTCCGCAGGTCAGCGCTCGTGGCGGTGCTGCCGGCCGTCCTCCTCGTGCCGACCGCCGCCCACGCGCAGGCCCCGGCCGCCCCGGCCGCGCCCGCACCGGCGCCCGCCCCCGTCGCCACGAAGCTGACGCTCGTGACGGAGAAGGCCCGCACCGGCGAGGCCCTGAAGGGCGAGCGGTGGCGCGCCCTCGTCGTCGCCGACCAGTACGTCGCCGGCACGAAGGTGCGCCTGTCGTTCAAGGCGGCGAAGCGCACCGTCTCCCGGACGCTGACGCTCCAGGCGCAGAAGGACGGCGAGAAGGGCTACGTCCGGTTCGTCGTGCCGAAGCGGCTGCAGGGCAGCTCCCGCGTCGTCGTCCGCGCGTCCGTGCCGGCGGGCCAGCCGACGGCCGCCACCACGGCGCGGACGCGGATTGTCCGCCGGGGAGCGCGGCCTCGCCGTCCGCATGCTGCAGCGGATGCTGGACGACAAGGGCTACGTCGTCGGGAAGCAGGGCGTCTACGACGCACGGACCCAGCGCGCCGTCCTGGCGTTCCGCAAGGTCACCCGCCGCGCGAAGAACACGAGCGCCGACTCCTCCGTCTTCCGGGCGCTGCGCCGCGGCGAGGGCACCTTCAAGGTCCGCTTCCCGAACCACGGCCGCCACATGGAGGGCGACGTCGACCGCCAGGTCATCGCGCTCATCAAGGACGGCAAGGCCGAGCGGATCTACCACTCGTCCCCCGGCGCGCCGGCGACCCCGACGATCCGCGGCTCCTTCCGGGTCTACCGCAAGGACCCGGGCACGAACGCGCTGGGCATGTACCGCTCCGTCTACTTCATCCGCGGCTACGCGGTGCACGGCTACACGTCCGTGCCGACGTTCAACGCGAGCCACGGCTGCTTCCGCGTCCCGATGGCCGACGCCGCGTCGATCTACGACTGGATGACGATGGGGATGCGGGTCGACACCTACTAGGGCGACGCCCACGCCCCGGCCCGCCCCGACGGGCGCGGCCCCGCAGCACCGACCGCCGGCCCTCGAGCCGGCGGTCGTCGTTCCCGGGCGGCGTGCGCTCCCCGACCTCGGGGTGCCCCGGGAACGGCCGGCCGCATAGCATCGGCCGGGAGATGCCTGCCGCCGACACCGCCAAGGACCTGCTGGTCGCCGAGCTGCGCGAGCACGCGCTGGTGCTCGGCGAGGTCACGCTGACCAGCGGCCGGACCGCGAGCTACTACGTCGACGCGAAGCGGGCGATCATGCGTCCCGCCGGCTTCCGCGCCCTCGGCGAGCTCCTGGCCGCCGAGGTGGAGCGCCTCGGCGCCACCGCCGTCGGCGGCCTGACCATGGGGGCCGACCCCGTGGCCTGCGCGGCCCTCGCCGGCGGGGCCGACGCCACCGCCTTCTTCATCCGCAAGGAGACGAAGGCCCACGGCCTGCAGCGCCGCGTCGAGGGCCCGTTCCTCTCCGACGCCGACCGCTGCCTCGTCGTGGAAGACGTCGTCACCACCGGCGGCTCGACCGTGAAGGCGATCGAGGCCCTGCAGGCCGAGGGCCGCACGATCGTCGGCGTCGTCTCCGTCCTGGACCGCCTCGCCGGCGGCGGCGAGCGCATCGAGGCCGCCTGCGGCGCCCCGTACGTCGCGCTGACCACGATCGACGACGTCCACCCCGACCGCGACGACGCCTAGAGCCATGACCCGCCCCTCCCCCGCCACCGCCCGGCTCGCCCGATGACCCTCGCCGGCGTCGTCGTCCTCTTCCTCGGCCTGGCCACCGCCGGAGCCGGTGCGGGCCTCGCGCTGTTCGAGCGCCTCGAGCCCCGCCGTACCCTGACCCTCATGGCCGCCGGCGTCGTCGTCGGCGCCGCGGGCCTCCTCCTCACGCTCTCCTCCGCGGACGACGGCGAGTCGCTCAGCGCCGGCACGTTCGTCCCCCTCGCGATCGTCCTGGCGATCGTCGCCTACGCGGCCTGGTTCGCCCGCAGGCCGCCGGCACCGAAGGGCTGACGGGCCGGCCGCCGCGGTCTGGACCCCATTTGCCGCCGCGCGCGTCACGATGCAGTCCTCACGCAGTCCAGGACCGCTCGCCGGACGGTGAGCGGAGGCACAGATGAACGCCCAGAAGATGAAAGGGTCCCGCCCATGGTGATCGGTGTACTCAGGGAGGCGCAAGCCGGGGAGACGCGGGTCGCCGCCACTCCCGCGACCGTCGGACAGCTGCTCAAGCTGGGGTACGAGGTGGTCGTCGAGACCGGGGCCGGTGAGGCCTCGAGCTTCACGGACGACGCCTACGTCGAGGCCGGCGCGACCATCGGCGATCCGCTGGACGCGGACATCGTCTTCGGCGTCAACGCCCCCGTGCCGGCGCAGCTCGACGGCCTGAAGTCGGGTGCGACGCTGATCGCCCTGCTCTCGCCGCGGCTCGACCAGGCGATGGTCGAGGACCTCGCCGGGCGCCCGATCACGGCGCTGTCGATGGACGCGGTGCCGCGCATCTCCCGCGCGCAGTCGCTCGACGTGCTCTCGTCGATGGCGAACATCGCGGGCTACCGCGCGGTCGTCGAGGCCGCCCACACCTACGGGCGCTTCTTCACCGGCCAGGTCACGGCGGCCGGCAAGGTCAACCCGGCGAAGATCCTGGTCGCCGGCGTCGGCGTCGCGGGCCTCGCGGCCATCGGCGCGGCCGGCAGCATGGGCGCCATCGTCTACGCGACGGACCCGCGGCCCGAGGTCGCCGACCAGGTCAAGTCGCTCGGCGGCGAGTACCTCTCGGTCGAGTCCGAGGAGGCGCAGGTCAGCGCCACGGGCTACGCGAAGGAGATGTCCGACGACTACAACACGCGCGCGGCGAAGCTCTACGCCGAGCTCGCGACGGACGTCGACATCATCATCACGACGGCGCTCATCCCGGGGCGTCCCGCTCCGTTGCTGATCACCGCCGAGATGGTCGCGAGCATGAAGCCCGGCTCCGTGATCGTCGACATGGCCGCCCAGAACGGCGGCAACGTCGAGGGCACGGTCAAGGGCGAGGCCGTCGTCACCGAGAACGGCGTGACGATCCTCGGCTACACCGATCTGGCGGGCCGTCTGCCCGCGCAGGCGTCGCAGCTCTACGGCACGAACCTCGTCAACCTGATGAAGCTCATGACGCCCGAGAAGGACGGCGTCCTGGTCCTCGACTCCGA
>WLOB01000366.1 GCA_009699505.1 Actinomycetota bacterium
CGCCGGGAGCACGTCGAGGTACGTCTTCGTCAGCGTCGAGAGCTCGCGCCACCGCTCGATCAGCGGGATGATCTCGTGCTCGTCGCGAATCTGCTGGAGCACCCGCGCGTCGGTCGAGAAGCCGGTCTTGCCGCGGCGCTTCGTCGTCAGGCCGAGCTCCGTGAAGAGGACCTCGCCGAGCTGCTTGGGCGAGCCGATCGTGAACTCGCGACCGGCGAGCTCGTGGATCTTCGTCTGCAGCTCGCCGATCTCGGTCCGCACCTCCGTGCCGACCTCGTCCAGGCGCGGGACGGACAGGTGGACGCCCTCGCGCTCGATCTCGCGGAGCACGTCGACGAGCGGCAGCTCGACGTCGCGCAGCAGGTCGGTCAGGCCGGCCTCGTGCAGCAGCCTGCGCTGGTGGACGGCCAGCAGCGCGACGCGCCCGGCGGTGGCGGCGGCGACGTCCGTGACCCCCTCGGCGACGGCGACCCCGGCCTCGTCGGCGAGCTCGTCGAGCGGGTAGCCGCGGCGCTGGGGCTCGAGGACGTACTGCGCGAGCAGGGTGTCGTGCTCGAGCCGCGGGGCGCGGTAGCCGCGGACGCCGCCCTCGGCGTCCTGGGCCCGCGCGGCGCCGCCCTCGGCCAGCGCCTTGCCGTCGTGGACCACGAGCGGCCGGCCCTCGAGGGCCACGAGGACGTCGGCCGGGGCGGTGCACCCGCCGACGAGGAGCTCCTTCGGGCGCGCGTCGTGCAGCAGCGCGACGGCGAAGCGCAGCGGGAACGTCGCGCCGGGAGCCGCGTCGCCCTCCGCGGGCGCGTCCCCCGCGGCGTCGGGGTCGAAGAGCTGGCCGGACTCCTCCTGCTCGGCGGCGACGGGCTCGACGACGGCGACGGCCACGGCGGCGGGGTCGCCGTCCGCGGGGTCCGCGGCGGCGAGCGCGGCGGCGAGGTCCTCCAGCGCCACCACGCGGACCGGGGCGTCGACCGTCGAGGGGTCCGGCCCGGAGCCCTTCGCGGCGGTCGGGCGGCCGTCCGAGTCCAGGAGCGGCTCGAGGCGGCGCCACGGGTCGCGCAGCTCGAAGCGCATGAACGCCTCGCGCAGCGCGGCGGCGTCGGGCTTGGCGACGAGGAGCGCGTCGAGGTCGTAGTCGACCTCGACGTCGGTGTGGATCCGCGCCAGCTCGCGTGAGATCCGGGCGTTCTCGGCGTGGTCGACGAGGTTCTGCTTGCGCTTCGCGCCCGAGATCTGGTCGACGGACGCGAGCACGGTGTCGAGGTCGCCGAACTGCTGGAGGAGCTGCGCGGCGGTCTTGTCGCCGATGCCGGGGACGCCCGGGATGTTGTCCGACGTGTCGCCCTTGAGCCCGTAGAAGTCGGGGATGAGCGCCGGCGGCAGGCCGTAGCGGTCGATGACGGCCTGGTGGTCGTAGACCTTGACCTCGGTGATGCCGCGCGCGGTGGCCATGACGCCGACGAGGTCGCCCTCGTCGATGAGCTGGAACTGGTCGCGGTCGCCCGTGACGATCACGGTGCGGAGCTTCCGCTCGCGCGCGTGGACGGCGAGCGTGCCGATGACGTCATCGGCCTCCCAGCCCTCCGAGCGGACGTTGGCGTAGCCGAAGGCGGCGGAGATCTCCGACAGGAACGGCCACTGCTGGCGCAGGAGGTCGGGCTTCTTGGCCCGCTGCGCCTTGTACTCGGGGTAGACCTCCTTGCGCCCGGACATCCCGGCGTCCCAGACGACGGCCGTCGGGACGGGCCCGAGGTCCTGGTAGAGCTTCACCAGCATGGACGCGAAGCCGAAGATCGCGTTCGTCGGCTCCCCGGTCGAGGTGGCGATGGACTCCGGCAGCGCGAAGAACGCCCGGTAGGCCAGCGAGTTGCCGTCGATCAGGAGGAGGTCGGGGGTCTTGGCGGCCACGGGAGGACCATAGCCCGCGAGGCGGCGCGGCCCGTCGGCGCAGGGCGGTCCGCGGACGGGCCCGGTCCGCGTGCTCGGCCCGGTCGTCCCGGCCTCCTCCGGGCGGCCGTCCGGGGCGCCCGATCGGCCGTCTGGGACGGTGTACTTGCATACTAGGTCGGCCCTCGCCGGGCTCGTGCGGAGGACTAGTGTTCGGCCCGTGAGCGGAACGCCGTCAGCGCAGTACTCCATCGTCCTGCGGGTCGAGATCGACCACAAGCCCGGCGCCCTGGGCGAGGTCGCCTCGGCCATCGGGCACGCCGGCGGCGTCATCGGCGACGTCGCCCTCGTCTCCGTCTCCGGCGACACGCTGATCCGCGACATCACCGTCTCGGCGGGCGGCCAGGACGCGTGGGACACGATCTCCGACGCGATCGCCGAGCGCGCCGGCGCCCGGGTCCTCGCGATCACCGACCGCACCTTCCAGGTCCACGAGGGCGGCAAGCTCGAGACGACCCCGAAGCACCCGCTCAAGACCCGCGACGACCTCGCGATGGCCTACACGCCGGGCGTCGCGCGCGTCTGCACCGCCATCGCCGAGGACGTCGCGCTCTCGCACGACCTGACGATCCGCAAGAACACGGTCGCCGTCATCACGGACGGCACCGCGGTCCTCGGCCTCGGCGACATCGGGCCGGAGGCCTCCATGCCGGTCATGGAGGGCAAGTGCGTGCTCTTCAAGGAGTTCGGCGACGTCGACGCGTTCCCGCTCGCCCTGAGCACGAAGGACACGGACGAGATCGTCGCGATCTGCAAGGCGGTCGCCCCGACCTTCGGCGGCATCAACCTCGAGGACATCTCCGCCCCGCGCTGCTTCGAGATCGAGGAGCGCCTGAAGGCCGAGCTCGACATCCCCGTCTTCCACGACGACCAGCACGGCACCGCGATCGTCACGCTCGCCGCGCTCATCAACGCCTGCAAGATCACCGGCCGTCGCCTCGAGGACGTCAAGGTCCTCGTGACCGGCCTGGGCGCGGCCGGCATCGCCGTCACGAAGATCCTGCTGTCGGCCGGGGTCACCGACGTCATCGGCGCGGACTCCAAGGGCCTCGTCTCGACGGGCCGCGCGGACTACGTCGACGGCTCGATGAACAGCGTGAAGCGCTGGTACGCCGAGATGAGCAACCCCGAGGGCCTGACGGGCCACCCGGGCGACCACCTCGCCGGCCGCGACCTCTTCATCGGCCTGTCGGGCGCGCGGATCTTCCCCGCCGAGAAGCTCGCGGTGATGAACGACGACGCGATGGTCTTCGCGATGGCCAACCCGAACCCGGAGGTCTCCCCCGAGGAGGCCGCCCCGTACGCGCGGATCATCGCCACGGGCCGCTCGGACTACCCGAACCAGATCAACAACGTCCTGGCGTTCCCGGGCATCTTCCGCGGGGCGCTCGACGCCCGCGCGACGCAGATCACCGAGGGCATGAAGGTCGCCGCCGCGCACGCGATCGCGGACCTCGTCGCCCCCGAGGACCTGCGCGAGGACCACATCATCCCGTCCGTCTTCGACCGGGACGTGGCCCCGGCCGTCGCCGCGGCGGTCGCCGCCGAGGCCCTGGCCGCCGCCGGCATCTGACCGGCGGCGGGAGCCGCCGAGGCCTGGCGGCCGCCGGGATCGGAGCCGCGGCCGGCCGGAGCGGAGCGGGGCCGCCCGGCGAGGCGCGGCCCGCCTGGTCTCGATCCGGACGCCCCGGGCGCGCGGATCGAGACCACCCCCGCGCGGCACCGGACCTGGTCCCGATCCGCAGCCCCGGGGGCGCACGATCGAGACCACCCCGCACCGGCGGCCTCCCGCCGGAGCGACCCGACCGGGCGCCGACACCGGTGCCGAACGCTCGGCCACCGGGTACGGGCCGGGCACGCGTACCCTCCACGGGGTCCGTGGTCCCCGACGCAGGAGGAACGTCATGCAGGTCACGATCACCGGAGCGACCGGGCTGGTCGGCACGCGGCTCGTCGCACGGCTGCAGGCCCGCGGCGACCGGGTCACCGTCCTGACCCGCGACGCCGCGAAGGCGAAGGCCGCGCTCGGCGACGTCGAGGCCGTGAGCTGGAGCCCCGGCCGCGACGCGTCCCCCGGGGCCGTCGACCCGTCGCTCGTGGCCGCCGTCGAGGGCCGCGACGCGGTCGTCAACCTGGCCGGCGAGCCGGTGTTCCAGCGCTGGACGTCGACGTCGAAGCGGCGGATCAAGGCCTCGCGGGTCGAGACGACGAAGCAGCTCGTCGCCGCGATCGCCGCCGCGCAGGACCGTCCCGGGACGCTCGTGAGCGGCTCGGCGACCGGCTTCTACGGCGACACGGGCGACGCGCTCGTCACGGAGGAGCACCCGGCGGCCGACGACTTCCTCGGCGACCTCGCGTCGAGCTGGGAGGCCGCGGCCCGCGGCGCCGAGCGGCACGACGTGCGCGTCGTCCTCGTCCGGACCGGCATGGTGCTCGCCCCCGAGGGTGGCGCGCTGCCCGTGATGGCCCGGCCGTTCCGCCTGGGCCTCGGGTCCTGGCTGGGCGACGGGAAGCAGTATGTGCCGTGGATCCACGTCGACGACGAGGTCGGCATCCTCCTCGCCGCCCTGGACCACCCGACGTTCAGCGGCCCGGTCAACGCCGCGGCACCGGAGTCCGCGACGAACAAGGCGTTCTCGAAGGCCGTCGGCCAGGCGCTGCACCGCCCCGTCCTCGTCCCGGCCCCCGGGTTC
>WLOB01000367.1 GCA_009699505.1 Actinomycetota bacterium
AACAACCCTGCCCGGGTCCCCGATGCCGTGCGCTACTACCGCGCCCTCGAGCGCCAGGCCGTCCTGCGCTTCTCGATCTCGCCGTTCGACGGGCCCGACGCGAAGGACTACTTCCAGTACGACAAGGCGTTCAACTTCGTGCAGCTGCGCTACCGGCTTCCCGGGCCCTCCGTGCGGGTCTACCGCCTGAAGAACTGTTCTCCCGGCGTCGATACGCAGCGCATCCGAAGGGCTGGGTGACGAAGTACCCCCTCGTCTGGCGGCGCGCGTCGGCCGGACAGACCGGGGGGCGTGGAGGTCGAGATGGTGCGTCAGCAGGACGCGCCGCTGGCGGAACGGGTCCGGAGTCGGCCTCTGAACGTACGACCGTTGTCCAGGCGAGGGAGTCTGCGGCGATCGCGGCCGATGACCGGACGGGGCCCGGCCGAGGGCTCCCCCGTCGCGAACCCGGAGATCCCCACGATGTCGAAGAAGCTCATGGCCATGCTCGCCGTCGTCGTTCTCGGCGCGGGCATCGTCTACAAGACGGTGCTCGCCGCCCCGACCGAGGCCGGTGCCGAACCGAAGCTCCAGGGCGTCGTCTACGTCCTGTCCAAGGAGTTCCTCGTCAACCTCTCCGACGGGCGCTACGCCAAGTTCTCCGTCGCCGTCGTCCTTCCCGAGACGCCAGAGGCCCACGGCGAGGAGACACCTCCCGAAGGCTACGGTCCGCTCGCCGAGGAAGCGGTCATCCGAACCGTCGTAGTCGATGTCGTCGGCGCCTCGACCGGCGAGGCCCTCACGACGGTCAAGGGGCGCAGGGCCGTTCGCCATCGCGTTCTCCGGCGCGTGGAGCGAGAGACCGATGCCGAGGTCAAGGACGTCTTGTTCCCGGACATCACCGTGCAGTGAAGGGAGCGCCCGCCGACGTCCCATCATCCGGGTGGTCCCGCCTGCAGTGGCCGCCGACCAGCGCATCCGACGAGGTGTAGGAGGAGCGGCCGAACACGTGGTACCGTTCGGACCGCCGAGTCCCCGGGAGCCGTCCCCGGGGAGCGGGGGACCCAGGTGTTTTGGGGCTTGTCCACGACGCTCGTGGAGGCGCGACTCTTTCAGCGCCAGCCCGTCAGCTAACCCCGTAGGCCGACGAGAGAGCTGCTCCACATGTCATCACGCCCGGCGCGCCGCGCCGCACTGCTCAGCATCCTGGCCCTGTCCGCCTGCGGGGGACCGATCGCCCAGGCGGCGTCCGCGGCCCGCACGTCCGGCGGGGGCGGAACACCCGCGCCGACGGCAGCCGAGGCGACTCCTCCTACCGTCCCCTCCCCTGCACCTGCACCTGCGGCTGCGTCTCCGACGGTGTCGGAGACGCAGACGGTGAAGCTGACGCGTTCGCAGGTGAAGAGCGTCCAGCGGCGGGCCCGCGTCCGGGCCGACGGGGCGATCGGCAGCAAGACGCGTGCTGCGCTCAAGAGGTATCAGGCGAAGAAGCGGCTGGTCCGCACCGGGCGACCGAACCTCCAGACGCTGAAGGCCATGAAGCTGGCGTTCGCGAAGAAGGTCGAGCAGCAGCTGGTCGCCCGCCAGCGCGCTGCGGCACCGCTGGCCGGCGCCGTCCCCGGATACACTTTCCCGATCCAAGGGTCGTGGTCCTTCGGAGGTTCGGCCACGGCGTTCGGTGACCGGGGAGGCGCGCACGAAGGCGTCGATCTCCTCTCCGCCTGCGGGACGCCGGTCGTCGCCGCCTCCAGCGGGACGGTGAAGGCCAACGCGGATCAGTCCGCCGCCGGCAACTACCTCGTGCTCACCGACACGCCTTCGGGCGAGGACCAGGCGTACATGCACCTGCAGTCCGCCTCCCCGCTGCAGCTCGGCACCCGCGTCGAGGCGGGCTCGCCGATCGGCGCAGTCGGCGACACCGGCAACGCGACGGCTTGTCTCCTGCACTTCGAGCTCTGGGGCGCTCCGGGGTGGCAGGACGGCAAGCCGCGAGACCCGAGCGGCGACCTCGAGTCGTGGGGCGGAACCCCCAGCGCCGCCGCCCGCTGATCCCCTGAGCGCCTCGCGTCGGCGAGGCGCGCCTCTCGAGGCCTCGCCGACCTGCCGGTACGACAGCGGGCAGTCCTACATCGCGTAGGACTTTGAGCTACGATGCGCGCCTGCAGACCGCGCCGATGCCCTGTCCGAACGCTTCAGCCTCAACGCGCGCCGGACCACACCGCCCCCTGCGCCGGCGCTACCCCCGTCAGCCTCAGCGCCCGTCGCGCGCGTGCTTGACGTGGTCGCGAGCCAGACCCAGCAGGCCGCTGACATGGTCGTCGTCGAGGCTGTAGAGCACGCTGCGCCCGACCTTCCGCCGCTTCACGACGTGCGCGGTGCGGAGGAGGCGCAGCGCGTGCGAGCACGCGGTCTCGGACAGGCCCGCGGCCTCCGCCAGACCGCCGACGTGCATCTCCGGCGTCTCCATCAAGGCCAGGATCACCCGCAGACGACCCGGGTCCGCGAGCACGCGAAAGGTCTCCGCGAGCTCGTCGACCTCACCGTCCCTCCACGGCACTCCGGCCTGCAGCGGCGCGCCGGACGATGCCGCCGCGACGCGACTGTCTGGTCCGCTCACGCCCTCAAGCGTATCCCGGCCCCCGTACCGACCCACGTGCCGTGTTCGACGTGGCGCGGGTTCGCCCGGTCTGTTACCTTCATATTTGTTCAGATATTCATGCTTTTAGGAGCAGGAATCAGTCTCATGGCCCACGATCACTCCCACGGCTTCGTCACCGCTGGTGCCCGCCACAAGCGCGCGTTGACGATCGCACTCGCGCTCACTGCGACGTACCTCGTCGTCGAGCTCTCGGTCGGCCTCGCGATCGGCTCGCTCGCGCTGATCTCCGATGCCGGCCACATGCTCACCGACACCGCGGGGCTCGCCCTGGCGCTGACGGCGATCGTGCTGGCGCAGAGCACGCCGGACGACGAGCGGACCTACGGTCGCTACCGGCTCGAGGCGCTCGCGTCGCTGGCCAACGCCGTGCTGCTGTTCGCGGTCGCGATCTACGTCCTCATCGAGGCCGTCGGCCGGTTCCAGGACCCCACCGACGTCCCCGGACTCGGGCTGATGGTCGTCGCCTTCGTCGGCCTCGTCGTCAACGTCGCCTCGTTCCTGCTCCTGCGCGCGGGCGCGAAGGAGAGCCTGAACGTCCGCGGCGCGTTCCTCGAGGTCTGGGCCGACATGATCGGTTCGCTCGGCGTGCTCGCGTCCGGCGCGGTCATGCTCGCGACCGACTGGCCCTACGCCGACCCGATCGTCGGCGTCGCAATCGGCCTGTTCGTCCTCCCTCGCGCCTGGCGTCTGGGCGCTGACGCGGTCCACATCCTCATGGAGGGCGTGCCGAAGGACGTCGACGTGGCCGATGTGCGGACCACGCTCGCAGCCCTGCCCGGGGTGCAGGGCGTCCACGACCTGCACGTCTGGACCCTGACCTCGGGCACCGACATGGCCAGCGCCCACCTGCAGATGGCCGAAGGCGCCGACGGCGGCGCCGTCCTGACCGCCGCCACGACCCTCCTCCGCGAGCGATTCAACATCTCGCACGCGACGATCCAGACCGAGCCCAGCGGTTACGACACCGACGACGAACCGGGGATCTGACGTGAGCACCGAGACCATCGACCTGCCGCTGGGCAGGGACGCCGACTGCGAGCCGTGTGCCGGCCGGATCCGCGAAACCCTCGTCCACCACGCCGGCGTCACCGGCGTCGCCGGTGTGCGTGACGACACCGCCCTGCGGGTCACCGTCGACGCCGAACGGTGCGACGCCGCGTGCCTCGCAGAGGCACTCGAGGACGCGCGCCGAGCGCTGCACAGCCGCTACAGCCATCCCGAGATGACCGTCACCGGGATGGACTGCGCCGACTGCGCCTCGCGCATCGAGCACACCGTCCGTCGGCTGCCCGGCGTCGACGGCGTGAGCGTCAGCGTCACCTCGGCGCGCATGCGACTGGAGCTGGACACCGAGGTCGGCGACCTCGAGACGATCCGCGGCCGCGTCTCCAAGCTCGGCTACGGCGTCGGCGAGACGATCGCGCCGCCCGTTGTGGCCGCGTCAGCGGCCCCTCGGGAGCTGGAGTTGCCCCAGGCCGCCGCATGCGACGACGCTTGCTGCGCGCCGGCGGACGCCGCCCCGCACGTCGGTGGCCGGGACGGGACACGGCACGCACACGCGGCACCGTCATCTGCTGCGACGGGGGTCACGGCTTCGGTGGCTCCCGAGAGAGGTGGGCTGCTTCGCGAATGGGCGCGCGGATCCGACCGGGTGACGCGCACGTCCGCCGTGCTGCTGCTGATCGCGGTGCTCCTCGATCTGACCCGGTTCCCGGGGGTGTTCGCGATCGCCGCCTACGCCCTCAGCACCGCGACGGGTGGCGTCTCGATCGCACGGTCCGGAATCAGGGGCGCGATCGCGACGCGCCGGCCCGACATGAACCTCTTGATGGCGATCGCCGTGCTCGGCGCGGTGGCGATCGGGGCGTGGATGGAGGCCGCGCTGGTCGTCGTCCTCTTCTCGATCGGCGAGCTGCTCGAGGGACGCGCCGTCGGTCGCGCGCGCCGCGAGCTCGAGGCGCTGGTCTCGCTCGCCCCGCAGGTCGCCGT
>WLOB01000368.1 GCA_009699505.1 Actinomycetota bacterium
CGACGGCCGGGGCGCCGGCGTCGCGGGCGGCGGCCGCGGGCGGGCGGCGCAGGGCGCCGACGGCCTCGAGGTCCGCGTGGATGAGGTCGGTGACCCGGCCCTCGTGGCCCTGGGCGGCCAGGACGATGGCGCGGGCGAAGCCCTCGCGGCTGAAGCGCCCGTGCGGGACGACGCCGAGGGACCGCAGCCCGAGCAGGTAGGCGCCGCCGGAGGCCTCGGGGTCGATGGACGACTTGAAGCGGTTCAGGGACGGCTTGAGGAGCAGGCCGCCGAGCATCGACCTCGGGTTGGACGTGGCCGCCTGGCGCACGCCGGAGACCACGGCCTGCGACACGCCCTCCATCACCTTGAGCGTCACGTTGCCGGTGAAGCCGTCCGTGACGATCACGTCGGCCCTGCCCGAGGCGATGTCGTTGCCCTCGACGTTGCCGACCCACTCGATGTGCGGGTGGCCGGCGAGCCGGTCGCGCAGGAGGCGGTGGACCTCGACGACGTCCGCGGTGCCCTTCGTCGGCTCCTCGCCGTTCGAGAGCAGCGCGACGCGGGGCCGACGGACGCCCAGGACGGTGCGGGCCAGCGCCGCGCCCATGAAGCCGAACTGCACGAGGTGATCGGGCCGGGCCTCGACGTTCGCGCCGACGTCGACGAGCGTGACCGGATCGCCGAGGGTCGGCAGCGGCAGGGCCAGCGCGGGCCGGTGGATGCCCTTCGCGCGGCGGACGTTCATCAGGCCGGCCGCGAGCGCCGGGCCCGTGGCGCCGGCGACCACGAAGGTGTCGGCGTCCCCGGCGGAGACGGCGCGGATCGCCCGGACGATGGAGGCGTCGGGGTTCTGCCGGACGGCGAGCGCCGGGTCCGGGGCCTTGGCGATGGAGAGCGGGGCGTCGACGACCCCGATGCCCGGGACGCCGTCGACGACGGCCCGCAGCTCGGCGGCCGGACCGAACAGCACGATGCGCACGTCGGCGCGGGAGGCGGCGAGCTTGGCGCCCTCGGCGACCTCGGCGGGACCGAGGTCGGCGCCGGTCGTGTCGACCGCGACGGTGACCGTCATGGAACGCGGGGGCGACCGTCGGGGTCGCCCCGGGGTCCTAGAAGTCGAGCGAGCTCTTCGGCGCGACGACCACGCGGCCGTCGTAGTAGCCACAGGTGCCGCACACGCGGTGCGGGATGCGGGGGCTGTGGCACTGCGGGCACTCGTTGACCGTGGGGCGCGCAGCCTTGTGCTGCGCGCGGCGCTTGGCGGTACGGGCGTGGGACTGCTTCTGCTTCGGTACGGCCATAAGACGGGTGAGAATACGGACTCGGGGCCCCGGACGTCGTCCGGCGCGGCTCAGGGTCCCTGGACGAGGTTCCCGTCGTCGTCGAAGCGGATGCCCGAGAGGGCGGCCAGCCGCGGGTCCGGGCCCTTCTCGTGGCTGTGCGTCGGGTCGTCGTTGAGCTCCTTGCCGCACTCGGGGCACAGGCCCTTGCAGTCGTCGCGGCAGAGCACCCGGACGGGGAGCGAGAAGACGAAGGAGTCGTTCGCCCAGCGGTGCAGGTCGAGGTCGTCGCCCTTGACGTAGTCGCTGTCGAACTGCTCCTCGGGGTCGCGCTTGTTCTGCTGGAGCTCGCGGACGTCGACGGACACCTGGCTGCTCGTCGGCGTCAGGCACCGCATGCACGGGCCGGCGATCGTCGTGTCGAAGCGCAGCTGCAGCGCGTAGCCGCCGCCGAGCATCCGCGAGATGTCGAGCCGGACCTCCTGCAGCGCCGGCTCGGGCGCGTAGCCCTGCTCGCTGAGGCGCACCGCGTCGAGCAGCACGGGCAGGTCGAGGCGGCGGCCCTCGCCGGGGCCCATCCGCAGACCGGAGAGGTCGATGAGTTCGGTGGGCTCCACGGCGGGGTCCATGTCCCTAACGGTACTCCGCGGCGCGGCTCAGGCCGGGCGCAGCTCGCGCTTGAGGACCTTGCCCGTGGCGTTGCGCGGCAGCTCGTCGAGGAACTCGACGTCGCGCGGGACCTTGAAGCCCGCGAGGTTCTCGCGGACGTGGTCCTTGATCCGGGAGGCGGGCAGCTCCGCGCCGTCGTCCAGGACGACCACGGCGCGGAGGACCTGGCCCCAGCGCTCGTCCGGGACGCCGAAGACCGTGACCTCGCGGACCTCGGGCAGGTCCGCGATGAGGTCCTCGACCTCGCGCGGGAAGACGTTCTCGCCGCCCGAGACGATCATGTCGTCGTCGCGGCCGTCGACGAAGAGCCGGCCGTCGGCGTCGAAGTGGCCGACGTCGCCCGAGGAGAGCAGCCCGTCGATGACGTCCTTGCCCCCGCCCCCGGTGTAGCCGTCGAACCTCATGTCGTTGCCGACGAAGATGCGGCCGACCTCCCCGGGTCCCGTGAGCTCGCGCTCGTGCTCGTCGTAGATCCGCACGTCGGTGCCGCGCGGCGCCTTGCCGGCGGTGCCGGGCGCGGCCCGGAGGTCCGCGGGCGTGGCGATCGTCGCCCAGCCGACCTCCGTCGAGCCGTAGAGGTTGTAGAGGACGTCGCCGAGGCGGTCCATCGCGCGGATCGCCAGCTCGCCCGGGAGCGCCGCGCCGGAGAGGGCGATGATCCGCAGGCTCGACAGGTCGCGTGCGGCGAGCGCCTCGTCGGGCAGCTCGAGGATCCGCTGCAGCATGACCGGGACGACCGGGAGCACCTGGCAGCGGTGCTCCTCGATCGCGTCGAGGACGGCCTCCGGGGTGAAGCGCCGGCGCATGACGAGCGTCGAGCCCAGCGCGAAGCCCATCGTGAAGTGCAGGTAGCCCCAGGAGTGGAACATCGGGGCGGCGAGCATCGTCCGCTCCTCGGAGCGCAGCGGCATCCGGGAGAGGATCTGCGCCGCGGGGGCCAGGCCCTTGGGCTGCTGGCGCGCGGCGCCCTTCGGCGTGCCGGTCGTCCCGGAGGTCAGGATGACCATGCGGCCCATCTGCTCCGGCGGGGCGACGGGACGGCGGTCGCCGCGGGCGATCAGGTCCTCCGCGAGGACCGCGTCGGGGCCGGGGCTCCCGAGCTCCGGGTCGGCCCACACGACGTGCGGCAGCGGGCCGCCGTCCCGCCCGGCCTGGTCGGCCACGAGCCCGGCGAACTCCTGGTCGTGCACGACGACCGCCGGCCGCTCGCGCGCGAGGACGTCGCGCAGCTGCGGGCCGGAGAACATCGTGTTCAGCAGGAGCTGGTGGACCCCGAGCTTGCTCGCGGCGACGATCGTCTCGACGAAGCCGCGGTGGTTGCGGCACATGATCGCCAGCGCGTCGCCCTCCCGGACGCCCATCGCACGGAGCTCGTGGGCCAGGGCGTTGCTGCGCTCGTGGACCTCGCCGAAGGTCAGGGAGCCGAAGTCGTCGATGATCGCGGTCGTGCCGGGGCGCCGGGCGGCGTTCATCGTGTAGCCGGCGGCCGGCGTCGGGCCGAAGTCCCGCAGGCCCTTCAGGACCCGCGCGACGGTCCGCGGCGCCATCGGGCCGACGACCCCGGCGGCGGCCAGCTGCCGGACGAGGAAGGCGGCGTCCCCCGCGCCGGTCCGGAGCTTCTCGAGCGGTTCGGGGCGCGTCATCGGCGCGATCCTACCCGGAGTACGGTCAGGGGGCACGGGCGTGCACTAGCGTCCCGGGCGTGTCCGCCTGGTTCGACGCGTACGGCTGCGACCCGGTCCGCGAGGGGCTCGTCGTGGGGGCCGTCCCGCGCGACGCCGACGACGTCGCGGTGCTCCGGTCCCTCGGGGTGACGCGCGTGGTCTGCCTCGTCGCGGACGAGGAGTACGGGTCGGGCGACCGCCGGGCGGTCGAGGCGGCGTACGACGCGGCGGGGATCGCCGAGGACCGCGTGCCCTCGGAGGACTTCGGCCGGCTGCCGGCGGCGACGCTCGAGGCGTCCAGCGCGCTCGTGGCCGACGCGCTGGCGGCGGGCGGGACGGTCTACCTGCACTGCCGGGCGGGATGGCAGCGCTCGGTGGTCACGGCCGCCGCGGTCGTCGGCCGGACGACGGGCGAGGCGCCGGCCGAGGCGCTCGCCGTGGTCCGGTCGGCGCGCCGCGACGCGTGTCCGCTGCCCCACCAGGTCGAGGACCTCGAGGCCTGGTGGGCGGGTCGGTCGGGTCCCGGGCGGGCGACCGACCGACCTGTCTAACGCTCGGCGCCCTCGAGCTCCGCGTCGTCCTTGCCCTGCAGGCGCTCGCGCCCGCGGCGGACGGCCGCGATGAACTTCATGAGGTTGACCTCGAGCGTGTTCAGGATCTCGTCGGCGTAGTCCTCGGCGCCGAGACGGATCTCGCGCTCGCGGACCCGGGCCTCGTCGATGATGTCGTCGGCCTCGCGCTCGGAGAGCTTGACGATCTCGGTCTCGGACACGAGCTCGACCTGCTGCTCCTTGCCCTCCTTGATGATCCGCTCGGCCTCGCGCTTGGCCTCGGCGAGCATCTCCTGACGCTCCTTCACGATCCAGCGCGCCTGCTTGATCTCTTCCGGGATCGTCGCGCGCATCTGGTCGAGGATGTCGAAGATCTCCTCGCGGTCAACGCGAACCTGGTCCGTCAGCGGGACCTGCTTCGCGTTGTGC
>WLOB01000369.1 GCA_009699505.1 Actinomycetota bacterium
GCCAGCAGAACGCTCGCGCGGCTTAGACGGCGACGAAGCGCGGCGACGAGCTGGTCGTGCAGGGCGCGGCCGATTGCCTGCTCTTCGGGGGTCCAGTGGGGGAGGGGGAGGAGGACGAGTTCGGTGCCGCGTTCTTCGAGCTCGAGGTCCTGCAGCACGCGGTGCTCGAGCAAGCCCCCCTCGACCAGGGGCGCGAGGCGCCGGCGCAGGCCCTTGGCGTGACGGTCGACAACGTCGCGATCGCGACGGGCGAGCCGGGGCGGGTAGTCGGTGGTGTCCCAGCCCCAGATCCGGCCCAGACCGACGATCACCTGCCGCAACGACGTGCGGACGACCGCGGAGGGCTGGCGGCCGCGGCCGGGGAACCGCGCGAGCGTGCGGAGGTAGGAGCGAGCGACGATCGCCGCGGCGATCGTGTCGGTGCGGGGGAGACGCTCCCGCTCGGGATGCGCCAGGTGCCAGCGGGCGTGAGCGCAGCAGACATCCAGCCAGTCCCCGTTGTCGGGCAGCGGCACGATCTCCCGGTCCGGGAGCGGCGCGGTCGCGACAGCTGACCCGCGGCCGCGCTTTTGGGCACGGGTCTTGGGCCGGGCTGCCGGCGGTGCGGTGGTGATGGCGGAGGAGGCCATCCCGAACGCCGGCCAGCGGCCAGCGAATCAGGGCATGGGCGAAGCTCGGGAAGACACCCGCCGCTTCGAGGGGGACCGCTCGTCCTGCCAATAACGGCATAGAAAAGTGCCGCGTTAGCGGGGGCTTTTCAGGAGACGGTCGATCCGTCCGGAGGGCTGCGCTAGAATGCGCAGCAGATCTCGTATGGTCGCTCTCTGGCGGCGTTTGTAGGACCCGAAACCCCCCGGTTCGCACCCGGGGGGTTTCTTCGTTGGCAAGCGCTACGCGGCGGCGGGCCTCGTCTCGAGAAGGGTGCGGACGTCGATGCCCTCGGCCTCAGCGGCGATGCGCAGGGCGCGCAGGACGGTGGGCCCAATCGGGGCCTCGCCGAAGTGCGAGCGGAGCGCATCGAGGATGAGCTCGTCGTCGTGCTTCATCTGGAAGCTCGTGACGTTCCGTCGCCGCTCGCCGGCGGCCGCGCGAGCTTTGCGCGGCGCACGCGGGCGAGGCGTCGTCTGCTCAGGCAGCGCAAGCGGGAGCGGGGAGGAAGAGGACATCGCGGCGCTATTACATCTGGAGCCGCGGACAGAACCGGCAATGAGCAGGCAGTTCCGCTCTAGCTGGATGCTGTTTTGGCCCCCACGAGGGGGGCCCAAACAAGTCAGCGGGTGACGGTCAGCGCGCGGCTGCGGCTGGTGCGTTTGCCGTAGGGATAGCCAGGAGCCGGCTGAACGACCGCCCGGAAGCGATAGGTCCCGCGAAGGGCCCGAGGGACGCGATAGCGGAAGCTCCAGCGCCCGTTGGCGCCGACACTGGCGGTGCCGGCGGTCCGCCAGTTGTTCCCACGGTTGGTCGCCTGGATCACGATGCTGCTGCCGTTGGGCACGCCGGCCTTGCCGGTGAGGGTTCCCCCGAACCGGACGGTCTTGCCGACCCTGATGCGCTTGGTGGTCGCGCGGAACGACGTCTGGGCGCTGACCTTGATCCGGAGGCTCTGCACGCCAACGGGGTTGGTGTCGCGCGTCCTCGCAAACCACGCTGCGGTGATGCTCGCGGACCCGTCGCGGCGCGGCACACGCGCCTCGAACCGACCGGTGTCGTTGGTGGTGGCCGTTCCGATCTCTCGCGGCTGCGCACCGGCGGCCGCCGACGTTGCGATCAGCCGGACCGTCGCGCCACGAACCGGGCTGCCGGTTGCGGTCAGCAGCGCGCCCCGAATGATGCTCTGACGGGTGCTAGCGAAGCTGGTACGCAGCGTCTGCCCTGCGGGGCGCCCATTGCAGGCAACCGCGTGCGTGCGTCGGTAGGCCGCACGCTTGCACTTCTTCCGCGTCGCCTTGTTCTTAGAGGGAGCGCGGGCGGTCCCCGGCCACCAGGCGGTGAGACGGTTGTCGTCCAGGGCGGGAGTGCCGTTGAGGTCGCCGCGGATCGCGGGGTCGGACCCGGGACCTCGGGCGCCCCCGTTGTCAATCAAGGTCGGGGCGTCCCAGAGGATGCCCTCGTTGCCCGCGGCGTCCACGCCGACGACTCGCAACTGATGCATGCCGTCGGTAACCCGCCGGGTGTCGACGGCGGCGCCGACGGTCGCCTCTGCCGGGCACGGCACCGCTTGCGAGTACGGGGGCGTGCAGCGTCCGGGTGCCTCGGAGACGTTGTTGCCGTCGATGTAGATGCGCACCGTGCGCACGCCCGAACCGGTGTCTTTCATCGGCGCCTGGACATTGCGCGTTCCGGAGATCGTGCCGCCAGCGATCAGGTCGCCCTGGACGGGCAGCGTTGCAACCGGCGTCGTGACGTCGCGGAAGCGCGCGATGTAACGGGTGACGTTGATGGTCACGGGACCGCCCGTGCAGGTCTGCCCGCCCGGCGCGGCGCACGAGATCCCGGCTGTAGCCGAGCTCTGCGGAGCGCCGAACATCCTGACGGGCAGGTCCTCGACGTAGCCGTTGCTGTCGGGGCACGCGAAGACGAAGTCCCGAAGGTCGCCGGAGCCGCGGCCCTCCGGCGGGTAGTCCGCGTGACCCCAGTTGGCGCAGACAGAGACGCCGTCGGCGTAGGCGGCGGTGTGGACCATGCTGCCCTGGACCGTGTAGCTGCCGCCCGCGCCGACGATGCTGAGCGCCTGCGGGGCGGTGAGCTTCCACGCGATCGCGTCGCCGTTGATGAAGGTCGTTTCCTGCGAGCGGCTCATCGAGAACGCGCCGTTCGCGCCGCCGCATGAGTTCGAGGGGTGTCCGACGAGGCCACCGCCGGGAGCGACCCAGTCGTTGAGCGGGTACTGCTCGCCGTTGGGGCCGCTGCAGTAGTAGGTGTCGTAGTCGGCGCCCGAGGCGGCCGACGGGGCAAGGAACAGCATTGCGGCGAGGATGAATCCCGGCAACGTTGTCTTACGGATGAGCGAAGAGAGCATTCTTCTGGCTTTGGGGGTAGGACGAGACGGGACGGAGCTAGTAAAGGCCGGGGTCGACGGCCCCGCCGGACGACGAGCCGCCGCCCGACTTCGAACCACCACCGGATCCGCCGCCCGAGGGGGCGGGCGTCGGGCTCGGCGTCGGCGAGGGCTGGGGTGTCGAAGGAGCGGGGGAAGGAGGGGCTGGGGCGGCGGATGAGCTCGGCGGAGCCGTCGACTGCGACCGCGCCCGACGGCTCGCTGCGGCAGCGGCCTTTGCGCGTCCGGCCGCGCGCTTTTTCTCGGCACGCTTGCGGTCAGCGGCGCGCTTCTCTCGGGCGTTCTTGATCGCCTCGATGCGCCGTCGGACCACCTCGATCTCGGGCACCTGGCCGTAGCGCTTCTCGGCTTTGTCCAACCGCGACGTGGCCAGCGGCAGATCGCCACGGTTGGCGGCGGACCGGGCCCGGCGAGCGAGGATGCCCGCGGCGGTCTGCCGGAGGCCAGTAGTGGCGGCGGTGTCGTTGAGGCGGGCGGCGATGCTGATCGCTTGGTCGTAGTCGCCGCGTTCCTTGGCTTGCTGCAGCGTGGCCTGCTGTGCGGCACGCTCGCGCTCGGCGGCGGTCGGCCCGGTCTGCGCGATGGGGGTGGCAGGACGGGTCGGCGTGTCCTCGCCGCCGGCGGTCGCGATTGCGGTTCCGGCTGCCGCGACCGCAAGGGCGCTCACGACGGCGGGGATCAGCAGTCGACGGCCGCGGCGCGCCGGCGGGGTGGTGCCGGGGGAGACGTCGTTTTTGCCGTCGAAGGTCGCCTCGATCTGGCGGTGCAATCCGTATGGGGTCGTTCCGGTGACCGGTGGGGGCGTGGCTTCGGCGGGCTGCTCGGACGCCCACGCGTCAGCTGCGACGGTCGCCTTCGGGGCTTCGCTCTCGAGGACGGTTTCCGTCTGGCCGTGGGCGGCCTGGTCGGCCGCCTTCGCTGCTTGGAGGTCTCGAAGGGCTCGGAGCGATTCGGCGGCGATCGGGTTCTCGTCGGTGGGCCAGAGGACCGGGATCGGAGTCTCGAACGCCTCAGAGATCACTTGCAGGAGCTCGGGATCGCGCGGCCTGCGTCCGCGATCCCATGCCTTGAACGTGCCGCGGTTGACGCCGATGAGGTCGGCTGCCTGGTCCTGCGTGAGGCCCATCCGCTGGCGTGCGGCACGCACGCCGGTCTCGAGGCGCTCGGGTGAGGGATCAGGTGGGCTGCTCACGGGGGGACGGTGCGCTTCGGGGGCGTCGGGATGACGCCTGGGACCACGCACGACCAGTGTAGTGCTTACGGTCGACGCTGCGCTAGATCTGCTGATAGATAGCGAAGCGTCAACACATCGTGGGCGTGTTGCTTGGGTACACGATCGAGGGGTGCGAGAGTGTCCGCGTGTTCGACCAGCCGCCACTGAGTGAGGTTCTTCGCACCGCGCGCCGCGCCGTGGGGCTCACCCAGGACGAGGCCGCAAAGCGCCTCGGTGTCGGGCTCAACACCGTGGCCCGGTGGGAGCAGGGCGTCGCCAC
>WLOB01000037.1 GCA_009699505.1 Actinomycetota bacterium
CCGCCTCAGCCCGTGCGGGTCCGGCGCGGCCCGCGGGCCCGGCCGACCACGGCCCCGCGCACCCCGGCGGCCGACGCGACGACGAGGTAGACCGCGACGGTGACGCCGGCGATCGAGGCGCCCGCGGCCGTGCCGGCGTGGTAGCTCAGGAGCAGGCCGCCGACGCCGGAGAGCAGCGCCACCCCGACCGCGATGCCCATCGTCGGGCCCAGCCGGCGGCCGAGCAGCCGGGCGGTCGCGGCGGGCGCGACGAGGGTCGCGGCGACGAAGAGGTTGCCGAGCGCCTGGACGCAGACCAGGGTCGCGACGGCGATCAGGACGACGAGGGCGACGTCGGTGACGCCGGGCCGCAGGCCGGCGGACCGGGCGCCGTCGCGGTCGAACGTCGTGGCCAGGAGCCGCGGGTGCAGCACCCGCAGCGCCAGGAGCACCACGGCGGTCAGCGCGGCGGCCACGGCGACGTCGCCGTTCGTCAGGCCGAGCACGTCCCCGAAGAGGAGCTCGGTGACGCCGGTCGGCGTGTCGGGGGAGAGCGCCATGAGCGTCCCCAGGCCGAACATCGAGGTGAAGACGACGGAGATCGACGTGTCGCGGTCGAGGCTCGGGACGCGCGAGACCGCCGCGATGAGGAGCGCCGCGGCGAGCAGCCCGACCGCACCGCCCAGCACGAGCGGCAGGCCGAGCAGGGCGGCGCCGACGAGGCCGGGGAACATCGCGTGGGGCAGGGCCTCGGCGCTGTAGGACAGGCCGCCCCAGACGATCCAGCAGCCCAGGAGCCCGCCCGTCGCACCGAGCAGCACGACCTCGAGCAGCGCCCGCTGCATGATGCCGCTGCGCCACGGGTCGATCAGCCCGTCCAGGATCGAGGCGAGGAGGACCGCGTCCGTCATCCGCAGTGGTGCTCCGCGACGACCGCGAGCTCGCCGTCCTGCCCGACGCGCAGGAGCTCGCCACCGTAGGTCCCCGCGAGCGTCTCGGGGGTCAGCGTCTGCGCGGGCGGCCCGTAGGCGACCTGCCGGCCGTTCAGGCAGAGGACGTGGTCCCATGCCCGCGCCTGCGCGACGTCGTGCGTGGCGATCAGCAGCGTGCGGCCCTCGCGGGCGAGCTCGGCGATCAGGTCGTCCAGCCGCCGGGCGCTCGTGGCGTCCAGGCCGCGGTAGGGCTCGTCGAGCAGCAGGACGCGGGCGCGGCGGACGAGCGCGCGGGCGACGAGCACGCGCTGGCGCTGGCCGCCGGAGAGCTCGCCGAAGGTCGCGTCTGCGCGGTCCGCCATGCCGACGGCGTCCAGCGCCTCGCGCGCGGCGTCGCGGTCCGCACGCCGGGGACCCCGCCACCACGGCCGGCCCGCGATGGTCCCCATGAGGACGACGTCGAGGGCCGAGACGGGGAAGTCCAGCCGCGAGCGCTCCGTCTGGGGCACGATGGCCACGTCGCCCTCCACGCGCAGGGTGCCCTCGCGGGCGGCGAGCTCGCCGAGCACGACGCGGAAGAGGGTCGTCTTGCCGCCGCCGTTCGGGCCGAGCACGGCGATCCGGTCGCCGGCGGCGGCCGCGAAGGACACGTCGCGCAGCGCGAGCGTCTCGTCGTAGCCGGCGCCGACGCCGTCGAGGTGCAGCAGGACGTCGGTCATCGGGCTCCTCCGCGGACCGCGGGGGTCAGGGTGGTCGGGCGCGGCCGCACGCCCCGGCGGCGACGGTCGTGGACGGCGCGCAGCAGGACGGAGAGGGCGAACACCCCGCCCGCGAGGACGGCGATCGTGGCGCCGGGCGGCGCGTTGGTCTGCGCCGACAGCCAGAGCCCGCCGACGCCCTGCAGCGCGCTCAGGGCGACCGTCACCACCTGCCAGGTCCGCACCCGGCGGATCCACGGGCGGGCCGTCGCCGCCGGGATCACCATCACCGCAGCCGCCAGCAGGGATCCCACGGCGCTCAGCGTCGCGACCGCGACGAGGGCGACGAGGAGCAGGAGCAGCGCGTCGGGGCCGCCGGCGCGGCCGCCGAGCGTCCGCGAGCCGGGGCGGTCGTAGCCCACCGCGAGCCACCGCGGACCGGCCAGGACGGAGAGGCCGACGACCGCGACGCTGACGCAGCCGGCGATCACGAGGTCGCGCTCCGAGATCACGAGCAGGCTGCCGAAGAGCAGCGACGTGACGTTCGTCGCGCGGGGGAAGACGTCGCTGGCCAGGAGGACGCCCGCGGCGAGCGCGCCGACGAGGACCATCGCCGTCAGGGTGCTGTGGTCCCCGGCGTCGTCGCGTGCGGCGAGGCGCCCGACGGTGAGCGCGAAGACCAGGGCGACCGCGAGCGCGCCGAGCGGTCCGGCGAACCCGAGGCCGGCGGCGAGGACGAGGCCGGGGAAGGTCGCCGCCGCGACGCCGTGGGCGTAGAAGGCGAGGCCGCGCAGGACGATCCAGACGCCCAGCACGCCGGCGCCGCCGGAGAGCAGGAGGACCTCCCAGAGGCCGCGCTGCACGAAGGGGAGGGAGAACGGCTCGAACATCGGGGCGGGCGACGCGGAGCGGCGGCTCCGGTCGGCCGATGGACTCTACATGGGAACGATTCCCAAGTTCCGTGCGGACGGCCTGTGTGCGCACGGGCACGCAAGGGTAGGCGCGAGCGGAGGGCCGTCCCGGCCCGTCACCAGAGGAGGCACCCGATGACCGAGGACCCCACCGAAGGCTCGAAGCGCCCGGAGGACGACGACGTCGCCCGGACCGACGAGGAGGCGCAGGCGAAGCTGGAGGAGCTCGAGAAGGACCCGCCGAAGAAGCTCGAGGACTGGCCGGCCGACCGGACGAAGTACCAGACCCTCGGCGGCACGGAGGGCACCGCGTCCTACGACGAGGGGCCGACCGCGAAGCTCGGGCCCTCCGACCTGCGGTACCACGACGACGGCTCCGTGACGGTCAAGGGCGAGGAGGTCGACGACCCCGAGCAGTACCGGGGCGACCCGCTCCCCGGCGGCCCGACGGACCCGGAGGCGCCGACGGACCCCAACGACACGGACCACGAGGAGCGCCAGAAGCGGCGCCCGCGCGTCTGACGGACGCCCGACCCGGCGCCGGTCGCACGAGGTCGTGCGACCGGCGCGCCCGCGCCGGCGAGGCGGCACCATGAGGAGCCGATGTTCCCTCCCGCGTCCCCCCGCACGGGCGGCCGGCCAGTGGTGCGCACGGGCTCAGCCCTGCTCGCCGTCCTCGTCGCCGCGCTCCTCACCCTCGTCCCGGCCCACGTCGCGCGCGCCGCGGGGCCGCCGCTGTCGCCCACGGTGATCGGTGAGGACCCGTTCGCCGGCGGCGTCTTCCGCTTCCCGCAGGGCCTCGGCGTCGACCAGCGCAACGGCCGGGTGTTCGTCGCCGACCAGTACTCCGGCGTCGTGCAGGCCTTCGAGAGCGGCGGGGCCCCGCTCTTCACCTTCGGCGGCCGGGCGACGCGCGGCGAGGCCGGCCGGCTCGGCGTGGTCGGCGGCGTGGCCGTGGACAAGCAGGGCCGGGTCTTCGTCCTCGACGCCGAGAACGACCGCGTCCAGGTCTTCTCCGCCGACGACGGGCGGTACGTCACGGGCTTCGGCGACGCGTCGTCGTTCACGCTGAAGTCGGGGTCCGACCGCGAGGACTCCGGCATCACCTCGGGCGGCATCGCCGTCCACCAGTCCGCACCGGGCGCCCCGGTCGTCGCGTTCATCGCCGACAGCGGCGGCGACCGCATCCTCCGCTACGTGCTCGACGGCGGCTCGCTGCAGCCCGCCGGCGCACCCCGCGCCACGAGCGGGCTGGGGATCAAGCGCCCGCAGGGCGTCGGCGTCAGCCCCGCCGGCGACCGCCTCTACGTCCCCGACAACCAGAACCACCGCCTGCTGGTCCTCGACTCCACGTCGCTCGCGCGCATCGGCACCGCCGGCACGTTCGGATCGGACCCCGGCGAGTTCAAGTTCCCCTACGACGTCGCCGTCGACGCCCGCAACCAGGCCTACGTCGGCGACAACATCAACGGCCGCGTGAACGTCTTCGCGGCGGACGCCCTGAACTTCGTGGCGACGTTCGGCGGCGACGGGTACCGCGTCGGGCGCTTCTCCATCGTGCGCGCCGTCGCCACGAACCCGGCGGACCCGGCCGGCGGCGTGTGGGTGGCCGACACCGCGAACAACCGCATCCAGCGGCTGTCGTCCACCGGCGTCGTCACCGGCGCGTGGGGCATCGCCGGGCGCGGCCCGGGCTACTTCACCCGCGCCCGCGGCGTGGCGTTCCGGGCAGACGGCACGATCGCCGTGGCCGACACGTTCGCCCACCGCGCCGCCGTGATGGCCGCCGACGGGACGTACATCGGGATGTTCGGCCGGATCAGCAAGCTCAACGGCTTCGCCGCACCGGGCCGCGACACCGCGAACCAGATGACGCTGCCGAGCGGCCTGGCGTACGACACCGCCGGCGCGCTCTGGGTGGCCGACACCTTCAACAACCGCCTCGTCCGGTTCGACGGCTCGGGCGGCGTGACCGCCGAGACGCCGAAGGGCGAGCTGTCGCGTCCGCGCGGCGTCGCGGCGCTGCCCGACGGTGCGGTCCTCGCCACGGACTCCGGCGGCGGCCGGCTCGTGCGCGTGGAGCAGAACGGCGCGGTGACCACGCAGCGCGGCGGCCTGAACCGCCCGTCCGCCGTGGCGGTCGGCCCGAACGGCAAGGCGTACGTCGCGGGCGCCCGCCTGGTGATCGACGACGAGACCGGCGCGCGCGTGGCCCCGCCGGACGGCGCCCAGTTCTGGGACGGCGCGCAGGGCCTCGCGGTCGGCCCGGACGGCACCCTCTACGTCTCGGAGGCGCGGCCCGGCACGCCGAACGGCGCCCGGGTGCTCCGCGGCTCGCCGCGCCTGGGCGGCGGCTTCGACTGGCAGACCATCCTGGCCGAGGGGCGCGCCACCAACCAGGTCAGCGACCCCGCCAACCTCGCGCTGAGCCCCGACGGCCGCACGCTGCTGGTGGCCGACGCGGGCAACAGCCGCGTCCTGCGCCTCGACGCGCCCGGCGTGGCGCCGGCCGCCCGGCAGCGCGTCGTGGTGACCGTCGGCGGCGGCCCGACGCAGGGCACGATCACGAGCGACCCGCCCGGCATCGACTGCGGGACGGACTGCTCGCAGCTCGTCGGCCAGGACCGTCTGGTGACGCTCACCGCGCGTGCCGCGCCGAACGCCCGGTTCCTGGGCTGGTCGGGCGACTGCGCCGCGGCCACGACCGGGGCCGTCTGCACGGTGCAGGCCTCGCGCGCCCTGGCGGCGACCGCGACGTTCGGCGCGATCCCGCCGCCGCCCGTCCGGCTGACCTCGGCGACGCTGTCGACGACCCGCTGGCACCTGACCCGCAAGGCCGTCCGCAAGAGCGGCAAGCGCAAGGCGAAGCCCGCGCAGCCGGCGACGAAGGCGCGCCTGCGGGTCCGCCTGACGCAGGCCGCCCGCGTGCGGCTGCAGGTCGAGCAGTCCCGTCCGGGCAAGATCGTCGGGAACGGCACGGCCCGCCGCTGCGCCAAGGTCCGCACCGGCGCGAAGGTCAAGGCCGGCTCGCGCTGCACCCGCTGGGTGCTCCTGCCGACGTCGCGCACCCTGCGGCTCATCGAGGGGACGACCACGGTCGACGTCGGACCGCGGTTCCCCGGCCGCACGCTGTCGCCGGGCCTCTACCGCCTGCGCGTCACCGCCACGGACTCGCAGAAGACCGTCGTCAAGCGCACGTCGAAGCGGTTCCGCATCACGAAGTGAGGGTCCGGCGGGCGGGGCGCCGGGCGGGCGTCCCGTCCCGTCGTCTGGTTGGCTTGGGCGGGTGAGCACGAGGACCGAGCTGCCCCCGCCCGCCCCGCTGCCCGTGCTGCCCACGGGTGGCGACGGGCCCATGGGCCCGCACGGGTCCGGATGCTTCGGCTGCGGCCCGGAGCACCCGTCGGGCCTGCACCTGGCGTTCGTCCGCACGGGCGACGTGATCCGGGCGACCGTGCACCTGGGGAAGCGCTTCCAGGGTGCGCCGGGCCTCGCCCACGGCGGCATCGTGTCGACGATCCTCGACGACCTGAGCGGCGCGGTCCCCGTCGCGCTCGGCCAGCGGGCGGTCACCGCGAAGCTCGAGGTCGACTTCACCGCCCCGGTCCTCCTGGGCCGCGACCTCGTCGCCGAGGCGTGGCTCGAGACCTTCGAGGGCCGCAAGATCCGCATCGTCTCGCGGCTCCTGGACGACGGCCGCGTCCTGGCCGTCGGCCGCGCGCTCTTCCTGACGGTCCCGCGCGAGCACTTCGCCGGACCGGCCGCGTCGGCTTCAGCGTCGTCGATCGCGCCCTGAGGGGGGGGGCGGGGAGGAGACGCCCGCGGTCGACGTGTCCCGCGTGAGCCCCGGCGACCGGGCGCGGGTCTCGTGATCGACGCGAAGGACGCGGAGCGCCGGGCGAGCGCGCGCTGCACCAGTACGTGACGGGCGTGTCGGCCGAGCCACCGTTCGAGGACCGGGAGGTCGAGCTGCACGGGCCGTTCGGGGCCTGAGCAGCGGGTCGCCGCTCTCGGCCGACTCAGGCGCTCGACACGCCCGACGGTCGCCACCCAGTTTCCGAGGCCCAGACCTCAGCACGCCGCATGACCTCGGAGATGACCTCGGACTTCGCCGCCGCGTAGTCGTTCATCGTCGGCCAGTCGCGCTCCGAGAGACCTCGTTTGGTCGCCGCGTAGCGGTCCCGATCTGCGGCGTCCACCCGCAGCCAGTCGCGAAAGAGGAGATGGCGTCGTTCCCAGTCCGAGGCCGTCGCGCAGACGTGGACGTGCACATCGAGCTCCGGAGTCCGAAGCATGCGATGCGCCGGCTCCCGCACCCGCAGGACGTATCCGGCTCGCTCGAGCTGCCGCACGTACTCGCCTTCTGCCCCAGGGTCGAGAACGCTGACCTGGACATCGACGATGGGCTTGGCCCACAGGCCCGCCACGGCCGTCGACCCCACGTGATCGATGCGAAGCGCCCGCCGGCCCAGCGCGTCACCGATCCGTGCTCGTTGTCCCGCGAACGCTGCACGCCAGAACGGATCTGGCGGAACCAGCCGGATCTCGCGACGTTCCGCTCCTCCGAAGAGCTCGATGTCCGCCATCCCTCCATGCTTGCACCCGGCCGGTCTCTCGCTACCGACCTGCCGTCGTCGGCCCACCCCGAGGTCGGTGAGCGCGGAACCCTGTTCGCGCAGGCCAGCGCGTCGCTCGCCGTCGGACGGGTAGCCCGTTCGGAGGACACCGCCGATGCCGTGCTCCTCCGCCTCACCGCCGGGATCTCGCACGCCGATCGCGGTGCCTGCGTCGCCGGACCCCCCAACACCACCGCAGAACGGACAACCATGCACGCTCTCGTCCCCGGCGCCCTCGGCGTCATCGGCTCCGGCGTGGTGGAGCACCTCGCGTCGCTCGACGGCGTCGAGGTCACCGCGCTCTCCCGCCGCGAGGACCCGGACTCCCGCGCCGACCGCCACCTGGCGCTCGACCTCCTCGACCCCGACGCCGTCGCGGGCGCCCACGACGTGCTCCGCACCGTGACCCACCTCGTCTTCGCGGCCTACGCCGAGAGCGGCGACGTCGACCGGGATCTCGAGGTCAACGTCGGCATGCTGCGCGGCGCGCTCGACGGGCTGCGGGACGCGGGCGCACCGCTGCAGCACGTGACGCTCTACCAGGGCGGGAAGGCCTACGGCGCGCACCTCCGGGTCTACCGCACGCCGGCCCGCGAGACGGATCCCCGGCTGCCCATCCCGCACTTCTACTACGCCCAGGAGGACCTGCTGCGCGAGCACGCCGGGAACGGCGACTGGGCGTTCACGATCCTGCGGCCGGACATCGTCCTCGGGACGAGCCAGGGCTCCCCGATGAACCTCGCCCAGACCCTCGCGGTCTACGCGCTGACCCTGCGCGAGCTGGGCCTGCCGCTGCGCTTCCCCGGGACCCTCCGGGCGACGGCGCTCGTGAACTGCACGGATGCCGGCCTGCTCGCCGAGGCCACGCACTGGGCGGGGACGACCCCCGCGGCGGCGGGCGGCACGTTCAACGTCGTGGACGGCGACCTGTTCCGGTGGCCGCAGCTCTTCGAGCGGGTCGCGGCCTACTTCGGCATGGAGACCGACGTCCCGCAGCCCCTGCCGCTGGCCGAGAACATGCCCGCCCTCGCGCCGGTCTGGGAGCGCCTGGCCGACCGGGAGGGCCTCGCGGAGCGCGACGTGACGAAGGTCGCGGGATGGGACTTCGTCGACTTCCTCTGGTCGACGGAGGAGGACGGCGTCCTCGACCCGCTCGCGCTGCGGGCCGCGGGCTTCGACGGGTTCCGCCGCACGGAGGACGCGCTGATCGCGGTGTTCGACCGCCTGCGCGCGGCGAAGGTCATCCCGGAGCGCTGAGGGGGCGGGGCCGCGCGCCGGGCGGACCCGCGGCGAGGTCCACGCCGCGGCCGTGCGGGTGGATCCGCCCCGGCGTCGCATGGGGTGTCTGAACCGGCGGGTCAGCCGGTGACGGCCGTACGGGTCACACCGACGTACCGTCGGTTCCGACGAACAGCTTCCGTCGCTCGTCCCGGGAGGGTCTGGGTGAGCTGCAGCGATCTACCGCTCCTGTTCGGAGCGGCCGGCCTCGGCGAGGTCCAGCAGCCGCTCGAGGACCTTCGCGGCCTCGCGGTCGGCGTGGTCGTGGGCCTTCCGGACCGTCGCGGCCATGAGGCCCCGCCCGTGGACCTCCGACTCCTGGGTCAAGCCGACCCGTGACCCGTCATCCTGCGGCTCGATCGTGACCTCGGTGCGGAGGATGAACGCCGTCGGCTTGCCGGCCGTCACCCCTCCGTCGATCACCCGGTGCCCGAGCACGAGCCGCTCGTCGGGCTCGACGACCTCGCACGTGACGCGTCTGGTCATGGCCGGTTCGATCGTGACCGCGCGACTCAGGAGTTCGCCGCGCAGCTCCTCGGTCCGCACGTCGATCTCGAGGTCCGGCGCCGCGACCGTGCCTCGGCCGTCGATCTCCTCGACGTGGCGGACCGGCGCGGGCAGCGTCTGGTCGGGCTCGTCCTCCGACGGGTCGCGTGCGAACCACCACCTCGGGAAGAGCGTCAGATCGGCGGCGGTGGCGTAGACGTCGGCGGGCGAGGAGGCGGTGGTGCGCTCTGCACGACGTCGATGACTCGTGACCTTGCTCATGGAACTCCGGGTGATGGGACGGGACGGACCCTCGACGACGGCACGGGGGCCGTTCGACCGACGCGCTCACGCTACGGCCCCGAGGCTCGGCGGGCAATCCGAACCGCGATGCGTAAGCGGCACGCCGCGATCCTGCTGCGCGACGGCCGGTCCTCGTCGCCGGCGGGCTCAGACGGTTCGGAGGCGTGGGGCCATGGCGCCACTCGTGGGGCGGTCGTCCGTCCTCAGATCCACATGCCGGCGATCTTGCGGCGCCGCTGCACGTGCACCGAACCGATCCGCGTGCGGCCCGACACCACGAAGTGCGGGGCGCTCTCGCGCCGCTGCGACGCGACGCGGCTCGTGACGGCGCCGACGTTCGCGACCACGCCGTCGACGTCGGCGGTGGCTCCGTCGGGGAGGCGCAGCGTCACCGAGCCCGTCCCGAGCTTCAGGTCGATCTCCGTGATCGGCTGACGAATGTCCGCCTTGCAGAAGTCCAGGACCACCGAACCCATCCCACCCTGCAGGTGCAACCTGGCGGGCACGACCCACCGGCCGGTCCGTTGCAGGCCGGCCGCGCCGACCCGAAGGACGGTCGGCTCCGGACCGGAGGACTCGCCGACCGCCCGGATGAGGTCGTCGGCGCCCGGCAGTTCGGCCAGGGGCCGGCGCAGGTCGGTCGCGTAGATCGCGGCGTAGACGGACTCGAGACGCTCCTCGTACTCGAGGAGGGAGATCCGTCCGTCGTCCAGCGAGCTGCGAAGCCGCGCACCCGCGAGCTCGCGATCCGCATCGGAGATCCGGATGTGTCGATGACCGCCCGTGCGCAGACCCCTGACCATGGAGGGTGCATCGGCTCCCGGTCCGATCGCCTTGAGGAAGCCGCTCAGGGTCGGCCGAAGGTGAGCGCGGGCGGCCTCGCTCCCGATCGCCCCTCCGCGTCGGTGTGCACGATCGTGCTGGGCATGTCGGGGCAGGCGCGCGCACGACCGGCTTCCGCCGGCGGCCTCGTCGACTCGCTGCGGCCGACGGGCACCCCGTCCGCCCACCACCCGCCCCCTCAAGCCCCCGCCGCCCCCGCCGATCACCGGTGGATGAGGCGCCGTCGCGACGCATCGGCGGGGGTCGAGGGACCATGAGCGCCTGGCAGGTGGCGACCGTCGCCAACCTCGTCACCGCGGTCGCGTACCTCGCCATCTCCGGCCTGATCGTCCGGGGGCTGCTGGAGACCCGCCAGGTCGGCCGCAACCCGCTCGCCCTCGCGACCGCCGCGATCTTCCTGACGTGCGCCGGCCATCACGGAGCGCACGGCCTGATGCTGGCCGGCGTCACCGGGCACGGCATGGGGCACGACGGCATGAGCGCGACGGCGGCGATGCGGGGGCACCTGGGCTGGGGGCTGTCGCTCTGGGACGCCGCCGGCGGGCTGATCGCCGTGACGTACCTGTCGCTGCGGCGCGGGTTCGGCGTCCTGCTGCAGGGCCCCGCGATGTTCTCGGACCGGGTGACGGAGGAGGCCCACCGGCGGGCGCTCGACGCCATCGACCGCATCGCCGAGGCGGTCGCGACGTTCGATCCCGACGGCCGGCTCGAGCACACCAACCCGGCCGCGGACGCGTGCCTCGAGGACCTCGCGAGGCCGGACGGGGGAGACCCGGACGCGGTGTGGGGGCGGAACGTCCTCGACGCCCGGGGCGTGGTCGTGCCGGACGAGGAGCTGCCCGTCCGCCGGACGCGTCGGACGGGCCTGCCGGTCGACGGGGTGGAGCTCGGCGTCCTGACGAAGGACGGACGCCGGCGGTGGCTGCGGTGCAGCACCCGACCGGCCGACGACCGCGCGACGGGACCGTGGCCCGTGATCGCGTCCTTCGCCGACATCACCGACCGGGTCGTCGCCGAGCAGGCGCTGCGGACCTCGGAGGAGCTCCACCGCGGGGTGCTCGAGCAGCTGCCCGACACGATGGTCACCGTCTACGAGGGCGAGGACCTGCGGATCCGCCTGATGCAGGGCGGGACGATGCGCCGCGGGTCGGTCGACTACGCCGAGATGCGCGGGCGGACCATCGAGGAGGCGGTCCCCGCGCCCGTCGCCCGGATCGTCGAGCCGCTCATCCTCGAGGCCTACGAGGGCGGACGGTCGACCACGGAGTTCCACAGCGACTTCTCCGGGTCGGACTGGGAGGTCTCCGTGGTGCCGTGGTCCGCGCCGGACGGCGCGCCCGGGGCGCTCGTCGTCTCGTCCGACGTGTCGGCCCGCAAGCGCAGCGACCACGAGCGCCAGCTCGCGCAGCGGCGCTTCGCGGACGCCTTCGACCACGCACCGTCGGGCATGGCGCTCGCCGACGCCCGCGGTCGCGTCCTGCAGTGCAACGCCGCGTTCGCCGCGCTCGCCGGCCGCGAGGACGTCGGCATGGACGACGCCCTGCTCCTGAGCCTCGTGCACCCCGACGACGAGCCCCGGCTCGCGCGTGCCATCGAGGACGCCGAGCACGGCGCGACGACCGTCGAGGCGCGGGTCCTGCACGCGGACGGACGGCCCCGGTGGTCGTCCCTCACGGTCTGCGCCCTGGACGAGGACGACGCCGCCGACCTGCTCGTGCAGGCCCAGGACGTGACGGAGCGCCGCGACTACGAGCGCCGCCTGGAGCACCTGGCCGACCACGACCCGCTGACGGGGCTCGCGAACCGCCGGTCCTTCGAGCGCCGGCTGTCGGAGCACCTCGACCGCTGCTCGCGCTACGGCTGGACGGGCGCGGTCATCATGCTCGACCTCGACCACTTCAAGACGGTGAACGACACGCTCGGCCACGCGGCCGGCGACCGGCTCATCGTCGCGGCCGCCGGGGCCCTGCGCACCCGCCTGCGGGAGTCCGACGTCCTGGCCCGGCTCGGCGGCGACGAGTTCGCCGTGATCCTGCCGCAGGGCGGGCGGCCCGAGGCCGACGCGGTGTGCGAGGCGCTCTGCGACGCGGTGCGCGCGGGCGCGCGGGTGTCGATGGACGGCACCACCGCGTCCGTGACGGCGTCCGTCGGCGTGTGCGTCATCTCGGGGCAGCGGACGGCGGAGGAGCTGCTGATCGACGCGGACCTCGCGATGTACGACGCGAAGGACGCCGGCCGCGACCGCTGGGCGGCGAGCGACGGCGACGGCTTCGACGGGCCGAAGCTCAAGGCGCGCATGGCCTGGGTGGACCGGATCCGCGGCGCCCTCGAGCACGACCGCTTCGAGCTCTGGGCGCAGCCGATCGTCGACCTGGCGGACGAGCGCACGGTCGGGCACGAGCTGCTGCTGCGGATGCAGGCGGAGAGCGGCGAGCTCGTCCCCCCGGGGACGTTCCTCTACATCGCCGAGCGGTTCGGCCTGGCGCCCAGCATCGATCGCTGGGTGCTCCATCGCGGGATCGACCTCCTCGCCCGGGAGCCCGGGATCACCGGGCAGCTCTCCATCAACATCTCGGGCCACTCCGTCGGCGACCACGGCCTGCTCGACCTGCTCGAGCAGCAGCTCGCCCGGACGGGCGTGGACCCCGCGCGGCTCATGCTCGAGATCACCGAGACGGCGGCGGTGGCCGACATCCCGCGGGCGCGCGACTTCGCCGAGCGACTCCGCGGCATCGGCTGCAAGCTGGCGCTGGACGACTTCGGCGCGGGCTTCGGCGGCTTCTACTACCTCAAGCACCTGCCGTTCGACGTGCTGAAGCTCGACGGCGAGTTCGTGCGCGGGTGCGTCCACAGCCAGACGGACCGCCTCGTGATCGACGCGGTCGTCGCCCTGACCCACGGCATGGGACGCCGGACGGTCGCGGAGTGCGTCGAGGACGAGGCGACGGTGCACGAGCTGCGCCGTCGCGGCGTCGACCTGGGGCAGGGCTACCACTTCGCCCGCCCGATGCCGCTGCACGAGATCGTCGGCTCGAAGGCGGCTCGCCCGGCGCCCCGCCCGGACGCGGTGGGGACCGCCGGCGCCGCGGACGGTCGCTCGTGACGTCGGGCTCCGCGACGTGGGGCGGGGCGAGGGACACGCATCCGCGCCCCGCCGACGGACGACGTCCCGCGGTGGTCACCGCGGCGGGCGCGTCCGCGTGAGACGCTCGCGCGACGCCGCGCGCGCTCCGCGCGCGGCGTGAACCCGAGACGGGGAGAGCCAGGGCCATGAGCAGCAGTTCGAAGGGACCGGTCGAGGGGGCGCAGGAGGGCGGCGAGCGGGTCGCCCGTTCATCCGGCTTCGAGTGGCTCGCGCGGGCGGGCCTCGTGGCGCGCGGGGTCGTCTACGCGATCATCGGCGTGCTCGCCGTCAAGCTCGCCACGAGCGACGGCGGCGAGACCACCGACCAGCAGGGCGCCCTGAAGGAGATCGCCGGGCAGCCGTTCGGCAAGACGATGCTCGTGCTGGTCGCGGTGGGCCTGGGGGGCTACGCCCTCTGGCGCCTCCTGCGCGCGGCCCTCGGCCACGGCCCCGACGGGACCGACGACGCGAAGGCCCGGCTCGGCGGGGCGGCCAGCGGCATCGGCTACGCGTTCCTCTGCGTCACCGCCGTGAAGATCGTGTCCGGGGCGAGCTCGGGGTCGGGCTCGGGTTCGGGCTCCCCGGAGAAGGCGACCGGTGGCGTGCTCGCCTGGACGGGCGGGCCGATCCTCGTCGCCGTCGCCGGCGCGATCCTCGTCGCCGTCGCGGCCGACGAGGCGCACAAGGGCCTCGCCCGCCGGTTCCTGAAGAAGTCGTGGACCGGCCGGATGAGCCAGGAGGCCCGGAGGGTCTTCACGGCGCTCGGCGTCTTCGGGCACCTCGCCCGCGCCGTGATCTTCGGCCTCATGGGCTACGGCCTGATCAAGGCGGCGGTCTCCTACGACGCGGACGAGGCGGTCGGACTCGACGGGGCCCTCGCCCAGCTGGCCGCGGCGACCTACGGCCCGTGGCTGCTGGGGGTCGTGGCCGTCGGCCTCGTCGGCTTCGCCGCCTACTCCGTCGCGGACGCCCGCTACCGGAAGGTCTGACGGCCCGGGAGGAGCGGTCGACGGGCCGCCGCTGCCACCCGCGGCGGCCGGTCCCTCGCTCAGAACGGCAGCTTCGACCGGCCCTCGCGGCCCTTCGAGCCGCTCTTGCCCACGGCCTTCGAGCTCGAGCGGAACGGCTTGGCGAGCCAGTGGCCCAGGCGGCCCGGGGCCTTCGAGGCCCCGCGGCCGCCGAGACCGAGCACGCCCTTGGCCCCGTCCTCGGGCCCGCGGGACAGCCGCGGGAAGACGAACGCCGCGACGAGCAGCAGCAGGCAGAAGGCGACGATCCCGGCGATGAGCACGGCGCCAGCCTAGACCTGCGCGGCGCCCTGCGGGGACCGCTGCTAGACCGGCACCGGCGACTCGTCCAGGACCTTGCGGATCCGCTTGCTCGACACGGGCTTGGCGGGCTGGTCGGGGCGGCCCGGGTCGCGGACGCCCTTGACGCCCTGCCCGCCGGAGAACTGGACGATCCGCAGCTCCTCGAGCATCCAGCGGACCTCGGTGAGCCGGGCGGGCAGCGGCCGTCCCGCCGGCCACGCCTGCACCCGGGCGACGTAGGCGCGCTCGAGCTCGTGGACGGCCTGCATCCGGTCCGTGTCCGTGGCGCGCGCGTCGGGCAGGCGGTCCAGGCGCAGCGTCGCCGCCTCGAGGTAGCGCACGAGGTCGGGCAGCCTGCGGGCGCCGGCCTCCGTGAGGAACCCCGGGTGCACGAGGCGCCCGAGCTGCGCGGTCACGTCGCGCTGGGCGGCCTCGAAGGCCGGGTGGGGCACCGTGGCGGCGAAGCGCTCGAGACGGGAGCGCACGGCGCGCTCCGCGTCGAGCACCCGAACGACCTGCTGCAGCACCTTCTTCGCGGAGGGCCCGAGGCGCTCGGCGACGGAGGCGCGCAGCGCCGCGAAGCCGGCCTCGTCCCACGCGGGGCCGCCCGCGACCTCGACGAGCACGTCGATCGTCGCGGCGAGCGTGTCCTCCATGACCCGGTCGACGGAGCCGTGGGGGGCCGTCGCGAGCGTGAGCTGCGCCGCGGTCGGCAGGCTGCCGATCACCTTGCGCGCGGGGGAGGGCACCGTCAGGAGGAGCAGGCGCCGCGTGCCCAGCCGCATCGACGCGGCCTGGGCGTCCGCGGCGTCGAACGCGCGGACGCCGACGGACCGCCCCTCGTCGACGAGCGCGGGGAAGACCCGGACGCCGTGCTCGCCGCCGCCGGGCAGCCCGATCTCGCGCTGCAGCGTGCCGATCGACCAGGTCTGGAGGCCCGTGCGCTCGAGGTCGGGGGTCGCGTCGTCCAGGCGCTTGCGCAGGACAGGCCGGAGCTCAGCGCGCAACGCGGCCAGGTCGTGCCCGGACGCGACGACGGTGCCGTCCTCCTCCTCGATCGAGAACGTCATGCGCAGGTGGGCGGGCAGCGCGTCGAGGCGCAGCAGCGCGGGGGTCACCTGGACGCCCGGAAGCTCGTTCAGCTCGCGCGCCAGGGCCACCGGCAGCGGTGCGCTGCGCGGCACGATCCGCTCGAGGACGCGGCCGACGGTCTCGGGGATCGGCACGAGCTCGCGGCGGACGTCCTTGGGCAGCGCGCGCAGCAGCGCCTCGACGAGCTCGCGGCGCAGGCCGGGGACGAGCCACTCGAAGCCGACGGCCTTCACCTGCGCCAGCAGGTCGAGCGGGACGTGGACCGTCACGCCGTCGTGGTCCGTGCCGGGCTCGAACGCGTAGGTCAGCGGCAGCACGAGGTCGCCCTGCTTCCACGCCTCGGGTCGCTGCTGCAGGTCCTCGCCGACGCCGACGGAGAGCTGCGAGCGCTCGTCGATCAGGAGCTCGCGCGTGAAGTGCAGGAGCTCCGGCGTCCTCCGCTTCTGGTCGCGCCACCAGCGGTCGAAGTGGGCGCCCGAGACGACGTTCTCGGGGATCCGCTCGTCGTAGAACGCGAAGAGGACCTCGTCGTCGACGAGCAGGTCGCGCCGGCGGGCGCGCTCCTCCATCGCCCGGACCTCCTCGACCATCGCGGCGTTGTGCTCGAGCACCTGCCGGCCGCCGGCCTTGCCGCCGTGCCACTCGCCCTCGACGAGCGCCTGGCGGAGGAAGATCTCGCGCGAGAGGACGGGGTCGATCTGCGCGTACTGGACCGGGCGGCCGGTGACGACGGGCAGACCGTAGAGCGTCGCGCGCTCGTCGGCGACGACGGACGCGCGCTTCTTCGACCAGCGCGGCTCGGCGTACGTGCGGCGCAGCAGGTGCTCCGCGAGCGGCTCGATCCACTCGGGCTCGATCTTCGCGGCGGTGCGGCCCCAGAGGCGCGAGGTCTCCACGAGCTCGGCGACCATGGTCCACGTCGGCGGCCGCTTCGCCAGCGTCGAGCCCGGGAAGATCTGGAACCGCGCGCCGCGGGCGCCCAGGAACTCGGGCCGCTGCGGGCGGCCCTTGCGCTGGATCCGGCCCTTCTGGTCGGGCTTCTGGGTCTCGTCCTTCAGGCCGACGTGCGAGAGCAGCCCGGCGAGCAGCGCCTGGTGGATGTCGCGCTCGCTCGCCTCGCGGACCCGCGCGGCCTCGCGCTCGGCGGCACGCAGGCGGGCGACGCCGGTCGCGCCGGCGCGGTCGATCGGGCGCAGCTCGGCCTCGCCGGGCAGGACGGACCCGCCCTCGGCGGTCGTCGACGAGGTCTCGGTGGGCTGGGTGGCGGCCTGGGCGTCGCGGCCCCGGCCGCGTCCGCGCCGGCGGGCGTTGCGGGCGCCGTCGGCGTTGGCGGGGCGACCGGCGAGGTCGGACGACGGCGTGGCCGAGTCACCGATCGAGGAAGCGCCGGTGCCGGTCGACGTGCCGTCCCGGCCGTCCCGGCCGCCGCTCCGGGCGTCGGTCCCGGTCGATGTCCTGGCGCGACGAGTCCCCTGGTCCGTGTCGGCCTCGAGCGGTCCGTCGGACCCCAGCTGCGGGGTGAGGCCCGGGCGACGTCCGCCGCCCCGGGGCACGGTGATGCCGGTGCCCTTCGCGGCCTGGCGCAGCTGCGCGACGAGGTCCTGCCACTCCCGGATGCGCAGGTAGTGGAGGAACTCCTGCTTGCAGCGCTTGCGGAACTGGCTGCCCGAGAGCTCGCGCTGGAGCTCCTGGAGGTACTCCCACAGGCTGAGCAGCCCGAGGAAGTCGGAGCCCTCGACCTTGAACCGGGCGTGGGACTGCTGCGCCTGCTCCTGCTTGTCCTGGGGCCGCTCGCGCGGGTCCTGGATCGAGAGCGCGGCGGCGATCACGACGACCTGCTCCGTGCAGCCCAGGCGGTCGGCCTCGAGGACCATGCGCCCCAGGCGCGGGTCGATCGGCAGCGCGGCGAGGGTGCGACCCGTCGGCGTCAGGCGCTTCTTCGGGTCCTCCTCGTCCTGCTTCAGCGCGCCGAGCTCCTCGAGCAGCTGCACGCCGTCGCGGATCTGCGGCCGGTCCGGCGGCTCGAGGAACGGGAAGTCGCCGATCTCGCCGAGGCCGAGCGCGGCCATCTGCAGGATCACGGAGGCGAGGTTCGTCCGCAGGATCTCCGGGTCGGTGTACTCGGGCCGCGCCTCGAAGTCCTCCTCGGCGAAGAGGCGGATGCAGATGCCGTCCGACGTGCGGCCGCAGCGGCCCTTGCGCTGGTTCGCCGACGCCTGCGAGATCGCCTCGATCGGCAGCGCGGCGAGGGTGCGACCCGTCGGCGTCAGGCGCTTCTTCGGGTCCTCCTCGTCCTGCTTCAGCGCGCCGAGCTCCTC
>WLOB01000370.1 GCA_009699505.1 Actinomycetota bacterium
ACAAACCGCGCTGTTAAAAACGTCGAATCGAAAGCAGTACTACGAGCAGCAGCAAAACTCGCTGGTCCAACAGTACTTCACGAAAATCGCGCGCGCATTTTATTGGGTTGCCGTTTTCGCCTGGGTCATCGTTCTATTTTTACGAGGGAAAACCACACCCGTTAACGGCGGTCTCACGCTCCTGTTTGTCGCATTCCCATTCGTGTCTGATATTTTAATCGTGTGGGCGTTTAAAATCGGGTCCGCCGTGTATTCTCTCCTTCCCACCGACGCATATTTAGATATGTCTTGAGTATTATTTTATTATGTATTAATATTATATACTAATATGTCATTTGTAAACGTAAATGCCGCGAAACGTTGGCTTGCACTCGGTGCATTCATCGTTGTTATTATTATTATTATTATTATTATTAACACTATTACTACCACTGTCAAATTCACGAAAAGAGAGAATATGACGTCGGATTGGAACACCGCAATTGCGAGCTACGATGACGACGATTGTGTAAGCACGTGGGACCAAATTGCGGGCGGCGTGCAATCGCTCGCCACAGGTGGCAGTTTTAAAGACATTGACCGCGCGAAACTGATCGAAAGCGATTCCGGGAAACCCAAATACGCCACGTGCATTAAACGAACCGCAAATTATACGCTGGTGTGCCCATCCGACACGGTTCGCGTGGTGGGCTGCAACGGCGTGACGTATAAAAACTCGTGCTACGCGGAGCGCGACGGAATATACAACTACGAGTCGGGAAACGGCGTGGTTACAAACTAACTCGCTTTGGCGATTGCTTCCCGTGCTTTATTATTATTGACTTTCGGCACGGTGGTATTGACCTGAAACACCATTCCGGCAAACGCCGCAACGATACAAAACGGCACAATAATCGCTATAAATGTCAGCGTGAACGTGATTGCCGCCGCTAAAAGGGGCGGGTGGAACGGGACGAGCGGAAGCGCCGTCCAGAATACGGCGACCAGAACCCACATAATGATCATAAGTATCAACATTACGCAAATAATGATAATGCTCAGCGTTAACAGTGAACCAATCAAACTTTTGAGCGCCATGTACGCCGACGTGCACATGTAAATCACCGACAAAAATATGCCTTCTATTTTATTCATTAAATCCCGCATCGACACGAGTATGCGGATGAACGGGATGATAAAATTCATAATGCTGTGAAGCGTATCAATAACCATTTTCAGAAACTGTTCGCGAAGGTTGTTGAATAAAATGCGAATTTGGTTTATCGTTTCCAGCAAACTTTTAAATATGTTGACGATGACGTCCACGATATAGTACATGCTGCTGATCACTTTCTCAAACACGTACGTGAAGAACTGCGACGTACAGTAGCTGAAATTCTGGCTGGCGTATTCCGTCTTGCTTTCGTCCTGGGACGCGTTGATGATTCCAGCAAACGGCATTATCAGCGGTTTGCATCGCTCGCTTGACCAGTTGCGTTTAATGTTTTTGAGTTGCATATCAAATATAAAATACAACACCGCCAGTACAAATGCGCAAATGATTATGAGTGATATGAACAAATCGGCCCCATATTTATTAAAAAACCCCGGTTTGTACAGCTGCTTAATTTTCACAAATGCAAGTGCAGGCGACGATGAAGATGCGTTACCGTGAGGCAAATTCATTAGTTGTTTGTTATTTATACACTACGCTTATACACCCTATATATTATATAAATGATATAAATTATAAGTTAATGAACGACTTACTAAATAAATTTATTATAAATTACGCTGTACCCAACGAACGAATAAGAACTCCGGCCACGCCCTCCCACATGCTTTTAACGGTGTACAGGGCGCCCGTCATGAGGTACAGAATGGTGGTAAAAATGCCGACGAGCTTGTTCATAAGATCGCGCATGCTGATGATGATTTTTTGAAACGCGATGAGTATGTTTAAAATTACGCCGAACAAATCCTGAATTACTCTCAAAATGCGCTCTCGCAGCTTGTTTATGAATTCGCGAATGTCCTGGATATTTTTAACCAGCTGCCCCGCAACCGTGCCTACCAGCGACAATATGTAGTTGAACGGCACCATCAAGTACTTCATATAGCCAGACTGCGTATTTTGAATGCAGTACATGAAATTCTCTTGCGTGTTGTGTCCAAAAAAGCTCGCAACCGGTATAATTCCTGGATTGCACCGATATTTCATCCAGTTATTTTCTATATTTTTTATGCCGGAAGCTAAAGCGTTGGAAATACATAAAGCTACAAATATGGTGAATATAAGAACCGACGTGAATAAATCAGATGACGACATTAGCTAGCTATATCTATTTTATTTATAATTAATTAAATAATTAATTATTTATTTAGGTATTATATATAAATAATTATTAAATTTTTATTTGGATTTTTGTTTTTATAAATGAAAAAATCTACTAGGGTGAATAGAAAATCAAAAGGCGGTGGCAGCGACGGCGGACAGGGTGGCAACGGCGGACAGGGTGGCGATGGTGGCGGCGGCGACGGACAGGGTGGGGGAGAGGGCGGTGGCGGATTCTCGTTTGTTTCCGGTGCACCATTTGCCGCCTCAATGCATAGTTACGTGACTGAATTAAACAACAGCGCACTGTTTGCAGGGTTGGTTATGCTGGTTATGAACATTGGATCGCGCTACGTGCAAATCAACTTGAGTGAATCCACCGAAGAGTATTTGAAACATATTCTTAAGAAGGAAATGCTGGTGTTTGCAATCGCATGGATGGGGACGAAAAACATATACTATTCTCTCATAATTACGACGTGCTTTACGTTGTTGGCCGACCATTTTGCAAACGAGGACAGCGAATACTGCATGCTACCAACCCATTTTAAAGAACTGCGAAAATTGAACGGTGAAACAAAAAGGGACACCGAATTTATATCGGATGTTGAAATAAATAAAGCGGTCACGGTGCTTGAAAAGGCAAAACGTCAAAAGGAGCGGGACAAACAAGAAGATCTGTTACGAAAACACAATTTTTTTGACTTTCCAAAATAATAATAATAAATAATAATAAATAATAATTAATATCTGTTATATCTATTATAATATTGAATGGATACAACGAATATTCAAACGGAATTGCAAACACGGCTTGAAATAATAATTAATGCGCATACAACGTATTCAGATAAATTCAAATTTGAATTTAGGCCATTCATGATCAATGCCAACGCTCAGGCCAAAAATAATTATGGTTATATGCACGGTGATAAACGTGGAATCAAAACAAGGATGGTATTTTTACCAATAACGCATTTGGTAGACGAAATATTTCCAATGTTTAAAAAGCGATATAAGAAACAAGGAATGACTACGTTTACAAATTCCGAAGAATATTTACAATATGTGAAATTTTCAAATGGGGTGATATACCAGGAAAACGAAGAAGAAGAAAAAAATGTTAATTTTAAATCCAAATACATAGATGCCGACTATATTAAAATGATAAATCGAAATATAAAATTCATTTTAACCGAACTCTTTAATAAAAACCGCATTTTGATAAACGTTTTCGATAATAATAATAATAACATTAATAATGTCACTAAACGAAATGATAATCGATTAAATCAAGAATATTTTATTGAAACATTCACGATGCCTGTTAAAGATTCAGATTCAAGTCCCGCCATTTTTAAAGATTCGGTCGATGAAATACAAAAACTTAACAATGATAAAACAACAATTGATAGAGAAATTGCCCAGCTGGAGAACGATATGAAGTTGATGAAGTCGACGCCGTTGTCGTATGGTAAACTCGAATTTCAAATACGCCAAAAAAAGATACGTCGTGAAAAAATAATACAGCAAATTTTCACATACACGTACGGTGAATTGGATATCGCGTTGAAGGACGATCTTAGACGGGCTGAACAATATAGGTCCGACGATATGAATCGCTATAATCATTCGTATAATCCAGAGCAAGAGCTAAAAAGGATAAATGCGCGATTGAAATTACGAAAAGTTCGTATATACATTGTAACAATTGGCGAGATGTCGCTCGTGCCCAGTTTGCTAGATAACGGTAAAGACAATTCGCAATTCACGGCACTGCGTAACAAACTGGTCGAGGACGATTTGTTCGACGGGCGCGTAAAATCTGAATCAATATTTCAGCTGCCCACCAGAGCCCAGTGTGCGAGCGATAAGCGCATTATTGAACGCATGTACGATGAAATATTCAATGCGAAGCGAGTATTGGGTAAAAGTGAAAAGGATGAGAAACGTACGTATGTTCCTAGTAACTATTTGGAGGATTTTAAAAAATTATTCGACGGAATAGGTGCGAACAAATCGAGCGAATATTTTGATAAAACAACCTTCAACCATTTGACCCCCGCATATGAAGGGACGCGAACTGTTGCGGGAGGCGACGAGGACCCAATTGTGATTTTATGCAGGACGAAGATGGGGGCATTTTTATTGTTTTTTACGCTGCTTGAAAGCGAAACGCTGAAGCTGCACCGGCCAAATATATCGTCC
>WLOB01000371.1 GCA_009699505.1 Actinomycetota bacterium
TCGATGGTCTCTCCGTCAGCGAACTCGTGCCCATCGTTCTCGCTAGCGTCCCAGCCCGCAGCGGCGTCAGCAAAGGGCTTCAACGCCGCCCGCACGCTATCCGGCACGCCCGGCGGTGTGGCCGGGGCGTGTTTGACGTGCGCCCACGCATCGGCAAGGCGCGGAAGCTCGGACTCTACGAATTCCGGGTTCAGGTACGCGACGGTGATCCCCGTGCCGTCCTTGTAGCGTATCCAGGCCGCAGTGCCGTCGCTGGGCGCCTCGCTGACGGGCTGCCATGAGACCGAGCGGTGAAGGTGATGCTCCAAGAGCGAAACCTGCCGTTCGGCGTCACGCCACATGCCGTCCGTAAGGTTTAACAAAGCGCGGGTGGCATCATCCCCCGCCGTCCCCTCGTCGCTGTCCGTGCGGGGAGTGGCGCATGTGATCCGCTCCGCAAGACCATTGGCCTTCAGGCAGATGTCGCAGAGCGAGTAAGGGTCGCGCCGCTGGTGCGAGCAAGGCGATACGGCCGAGCAGCATCCCTCAGCCATCTGGCGACGCCCCGCCGTCATCGTCTCAGCGCCTTCCGCGCCCTGTGCTGGGATAGACATGGGGTTAGGCCTCCTCTTCGTCGTCAATGCAGGAAGAGGCTTCGGCCCGCTGCCGAGCCTTGTAGCCGGCGATTTCGGCGCGGCTCATGAACCGCCAGTCGTCTGCGATGGTGAGCAGATCAGCGCTGACGGAGGCCGCCACCGACTGCACCAGCTTCAGCGGCTCGGGATCGTGGCCAGTCAGGTCAGGGAAGGCCGTCAGCCCACCGAGGCCGACGACGATCTCAGCGTCGGCTTTCTCGGACGAAAGGTAGAACTCGATCTTGGCTTCGCAGCCATCGGGCAAGGTTGTGCCGGCCATAGCTCTAGGCCTCCTTCGCGTGAGGGTTGACGGGATCGGGGGAGAGGGGCAGCGTAAGTTGCGCGGAGAGGATGTTTCCCTCGTCGTCGCAGCGGACCCAGCCGCTGGGCTCCAGCGAGCAGGCGCCGCCGGGCATGTCGGCCCAGCGATGGCCCCAAGCGTTCGGCCCCCACTGGAACACCTCAACGGTGGCGGGCTGGCCGTCGAACATCTCCAAGCGGCCGATGGCCTTTCGCTTGCGGCCCGTGCCGTCAAAAGCGGCGGAGATGATCCGGCGGAACGATGGCATCGAGCCCGGCGGCAAGCATCCGATCAGATGCTCGCGGATGAGGGTTTCCGCTGAGGCGCCCATCTACCGCTCCCCTTCAGCGAGACCGCCAGGGGTCGGGGTGGGGGTGGCCCGCTTCTGCCGGACCTCGCGAACGGAGGTCACGCAGGGCCGGTCGAACCGGGCTTCCTCGCCGATCATGGCGAGCCGCACTTCTGTGATCGGGGCTTGGTGGACGTGAGGGTTCGTCAGCATGCCGTCGCGGAACAGCTCGGCCTTCGCGAGCGCCGCGCGGATATCGCCGGCGGGGACGATGAAGGTCTGGACGCGCGGGCCGGCAAGCGCCTGGGCCACGTCGCGCCCCTCTTCGAGGCTGTAGGGCCACGCCTCGATGCGGATCAGGTATCGCCCGCTCATACCGCAGCCCCCTCTTTCTGGCTTTCGAGGCTGGCGGGGAGGGACGGTGCGCGTCGGAGCCAGGGCTGACGGCGCTCAGGACCGGGCCGAAGCTCGTTTTCGATGGCGCCCTTCTGGCGCAGCATAAGGATCGTCGTGCCGATCTGGCGCCCAAGTTCTTCCCCGATCGCCTTCCGGAACGGCACCAGCAGGGTCCATTCAACTGGAACGCGGTCCAGAACCTCGCGCTCTTCGTCCGTGAGCACGGCAGGAATGTTCAGCCGCTCGACCGCTTCGTCTAAGCTCGCGCACGGCAAGCCATCGACCGACCACACGCGCTCGCTTGGAACCGTCCGGCCTCGGCGGGGGAACTTGTCCATCGCCTGAAGGCGCGGGATCGTGGTGTGCTGATACAGAACGGAGAACCAATCCTTGGCGTCGCCGTGTCCGTTCTCGCGTAGCCGACCGGCCATCACGGTTTCGAGGGTCACAACCCTCTCCCGCGCCTCACGCGCTCGTGTCTCGGAGGGGGTGAGCATCAGGCGGCGCTCCCAGGACGAGACAATGCGGAGAAGAGCCGGCTGATTAGGCTGCGTGCGGATGGGCTGCGCGTGTCGTTCTCGGCCGCAGCTGACGCCGGCTTGCCGCTCTGCTCATCGGCCACGAAACGGCCGATCTGCGCGAAGGCGCGGGCGGTCTGGGCGAGCAGGACTGACTCGCGATCGATCTCGACCAGTTCGGCCTCGACCGCGGGGAAGTCGTGTTCGGCGATCCGGTGCTCGTCCGTGCCCGGCTCGATCACCTTTTGCTCGAGCATGCGCCGGCCCTGGTGGCTGGCGATGGCGCGGCGGTCGGACATCGCCAGTAGCCCGGCGGAGAGCCCGGCCCAATCGGTGGAGGTGAGATCGGACGGGTTCAGCATGATGCGCGCCTCCCAGCGGCGCGGCGCAGGCCCAGAAGGTCGCGGATCGCGGCTCGCTCGCTCGGAGGAAGGCTGTGGTAGCCGTCGAGGACGCGACGATCCTCGCTGGTGAGTTCGACGGGTGCGGGATCGCTCAAGCGTCCCGGATCGATCCCGAGCGCTTCGGCGACTTCCTCGCGGCGCTCGAAGGGCATGGGCTCGCGGCCCCGCTCCCATCGGGAGACGGTCGCGGTGGAGACGCCCACCTGCCGGGCCACATCGGAGAGATGCAGGCCCTTCTTGCGGCGCTCGTAGCGGATCGCAGCGCCCGCGTGCGTCGGGGTTTCTCGGCGGGACACCGGCATGGTTCAGCGCTCCACGTAGAGTTGGCGGGGAGGAAGGCGGGGCTTGTCGAGCGGCTTGGACGCCCGGCGCTGGGGCTGGGCCTTCTGGAAGCCGGCGCTCTGGATCTTGCGGCTGGGCGTGGCCTTGATCCCGAGGTTGCGCAGCTCGCGCCGCTTGGCCTCGGCGATCGTCGGCACATCGACCTCGGCCGTGTGCTTCCGGTGGCACTTGCGGTGAGCAACCCGGATGTTGGTCGCGTCGTCGGCGCCGCCGAGTTCGAGCGGGATCTCGTGGCTGAGATCCCAGCCCTCGACCTCCGCATTGATGCGACCGCCGCAGAGGTGGCAGGTCTCGTGGTTGTCGTGGAAGAACCGCGCCCTTTGGGTAGCGCTCCAGCGCTTGCGAGCCGTCACGACCGCTCCCCCATCGCAGCAAGGGCGGTCTCAACAGCTTCGCCAACGGCACTCGGGAGAGCCGTGTCGGTGTCGGGATCGCGGCAGGCGGCGCGGACGGCGAGCAGGGCCTTGGCAGCGAGCGGCGCCACGTTGAGCGTGCGCGCGATCTCGGCCGCGGCCTTCGCGCAGATCGGGCCGTCGAACTGCATGTGCGGCGGCTTCGCTGGATCGCCCAGGCTGATCCACGTCGTGCCATCGGCGCGGACGCCGGAGGCGGCCGGAAGCGGGAGGTGCTTGAGGCCCGCCATCTCAGCGACCCTCCGCCAGCTTGCGCTGCACCTGAGCGATCACGTCGCAAACACGGGTCTGCCGCTTGATCTCGAACTCGTCGTCGGCAAAGCGGACGTCGAACTCGTCCTCGATCTCGACCTCAAGCTCCACCTGATCCAGCACGTCGGCGCCGAGGTCGACGCCGAGATAGGCGTCATCGGTCACGCGCTCGATTTCGACCTCGATGACCGAGGCGATGATTTTGCGAACGCGCTCGCTGACGGGCGGCGTGAGGCGAGATGCGGGGGCATCGACTGCGCTCATCACAGCACGCCCCAAGCGCGAGCGCAGGCCACGGCCGCCAGCGCGCAGAGGGTTGCGATCACGCCCATGCCGGCTGCGATCGAGATGGCAGAGACGTCGATCGGCTCAGCGGCCGGACGCGGCGCGGACATGGCAGGCCTCGTTGTCGTTGGAGGGTCGGGAGAGAGGGTGCGCCGGCCGGATCGGCGGCAGGGCAAGGCGTTGGCAGCGGCCGAACGCGAGCAAGGCGCCGGCGGCGTAGGCGGCCAGTGCGAGCCCGGCCGCGAGGAGATCCTGGGCCAGGGCGAGCATGGGGGCTCAGGCCGCGGCGGGAGAGTGGAAGCTGCGCTCGTGATCGGCGCGGGCGTCTGCGGCAGTACGGTTGCGCCTGAGACGGGCGGGCAGAGCCTCGGCCAGATCGGTCTCGCTGGCGTAGCGCGGGGCCTGGGTGCCCTTGAGCGCCCCGACGCAGGCCGCACGGAACTCGATCAGCATCTCTTCGTGCCGGATGCGGATCGCCTCGGCGGCGTACAGCCGGCGATCGCCAAAGGCCTCGCTGGTCACGCCGCGGATGCCGACGTCATCGGCCAGTTTCGCCATCTGCATGATGGCCTTGCACGCGGCCTCGGCGGCTTCCTGCAGGTCGAGAGACGAAACGAGCTGGTCGTCCGGACTGAACGGCGCGCACATGGGTTGCCTCGTCGGGCTGATGTTGCGGGAAGGCGAA
>WLOB01000372.1 GCA_009699505.1 Actinomycetota bacterium
GGCTGTCCGGCCTCCGCCGGCGCCCGGCGACCACCCTGCTGCCCGTCCTGCTCCTGCTGCTGCCGGTCCTGCCGGTCGCGCTGGCGGTCGCCGGCGTCCTGCGCGCCGGGGCCGACGTGGGGCTCACGGAGCTCCTCGCCGGTGCGCCGGCCGACGCCCCCGGGGCCGTGATCGTCCGCCCGGACGCCTACGAGGTGCGGCTCCTCGTCGCGCTCGCGGCGCTCCTCGTCGTGGCCGTCGCGCTCGTCGTGGCCGCCGGCCTCGTGGCGGGCGCCGCGACGGCCGGGGCGGCGAGCGCCCGCGAGGCGGTCCGCCGCGCGTGGCGGGCCTGGCCGGGGATCGCGCTCGTCCTCGTCGCCCTCGCGCTCGTGGCCGGCGTCCTGGCGTCGGGCGTCGTGGCCGTCGCGGTGCTCGCGGGCGGGGTCCGGTTCCAGCTCACGTCCGTCGTGCTCCTCGCGGGGCTCGGGACGCTCGGGGTCCTCGTGCTGCGCCTGTCGCTCTGGCCGGCCGTCGCGCTCCTCGACGGCGCCGGGCTGCGGGGCGCGCTCACCTCGTCGTGGGCGGCGACCCGCGGCAGCGCGCTGCGGCTCGTCCTCGCGGCGGTCGTCGCCCTGCTCGCCCTCGTGGTGCCCGCCGGGCTGGTGTGGCTCGTCGTGACGGCGGGCCTCGACGCGCTGGCGGACGCCGAGGTGCTCGACCTCTCCCCGGTCGCGATCGGGCTGTGGGCCCTCGTCGCCGCGCCGGTCGCCGCGCTGGCCGGGACCGTCGTCTGGGGCGTCGGCGCCCGCGCGGTCCTCGTCGCCCTCCGCGAGGCCGGGCCGGCTCAGCCGCCCACGGCGCGGTCCACCGCCGAGCGCGACACCCGGTCGAAGAGCCGCGCCGCCCGCGCGTAGCCCGCGTCCTGCAGGTGCACGTCGCCGACGGCGCACATCCACGTCAGCTCGCACGCCGCCCGCACCGCGGTCGGGTCGCGGCCGGAGGTCGTCCCGCCGCCGCCCAGGGCGCGGCCGAGGTCCGCGACGAGCCAGCCCTCCCGGCGGAGGATCCGCGCCAGCCGCGGGTTCGTCCGGTCGTGGATGGCGCGGTGCAGCGCGAGCACGACGTCGCGCGGCGCGCCGCCGACCCGCAGGAGCCCGACGAACGGGTCGTGCACCGTGGCCCCGACGAGCACGGTCCGCGGGCCGGCGGCGGCCCGCAGCCGCCGCGCGATCGCGCGCAGCCCGCGCTCGAGGCCGGGGCGCTGCGCCGCCAGGCACCGCTCGAGCGCCCGGCGGTCGGGGCGCAGGCACCGCAGGAGGTCGTTGCCGCCGACGTCGAGCGTCACCAGGGTCGGGGCGTCGCCGCGGGACCGCAGCTCGCGGACGGCCCAGGCGACCTGGGAGGACGAGGGCCCGTCGCCCGCGTAGGGCACCGGTGCCCGCGGCGCGCACCGGCCGCCGCGCAGCAGCGTGCCGACGTCGGCGCCGCCGCACCCGGCCTCGACGAGCCGGACGTCCGGGTGCCGGGCCCGCAGGAGCCGCGTCAGGCGGGGCGGGTAGCCGCGGTCGGTCGCGACGGCCGCGCCGCCGGCGCCCACGGGCTGCACGCCCCGGCTGAGCGAGTCGCCCAGCGACACGACCTGCAGGGGCGCAGCGGCGACGACGGGCGGGGCCTGGGTGCGACGGTCCTGGGCGAGCCCGAGGACGGCGAGCGCCACGCCGGCGAGGACGAGGACCGCCAGGGCGAGGGCGCGCCGCGGTCCCGCCGTCCAGGGGTCGGGGGCGCTCACCGGGGCGTGGTGCGGGGGGACGGCACGCGCGCATCGTACGGCGCGTCGCCGGCCCGGACCGACGGTGGACGGCGTACGGGACACCGGAACCCAAAATGTTCACCACCCGTTCGTCGGGGTGGGGGACACTCGTGGGACGCGGTCGCCGGCCGCGTGCACCCGCGACCACCCTCACGAGGCCGTGACCCGTTCATCGATCACCCGCCGCGAGCTCGTCGTGGCCGGAGGCTCCCTCGCCGCCGGCCTCGCCCTGACGACGCCCGCCCACGCCCGCCTGCTCCCCACGACCCGCGGCGTCGGTCGCGGGCAGTTCCTCGACGGGGTCGCCTCCGGCGAGCCGTCGTCGGAGGCCGTCACGTTCTGGGGCCGCCTGACGACGTCCGCGCCACGCAGCGCCGCGCGGCTGGTCGTCGCGGAGGACGCGGGGCTCACGCGCACGGTCGCGACCGTCGTCGTGCCCACGTCCGCCGGTGCGGACCACACGCTGAAGGCGCGCGTCGGCGGCCTGAAGCCGTCACAGCACTACTTCTACGTCTGGCAGTCCTCGACCGACGTGTCGCCCGTCGGTCGCACGAAGACGGCGCCGGCGCCCGACAGCGACACCCCGGTCGCCGTCGCCTACTCGAGCTGCCAGAACTACAGCGCCGGATTCTTCAACGGCCACCGCGACGCCGCCGCGACCGACGACATCGACATCTGCGCGTTCCTCGGCGACTACACGTACGAGTACCCCTACGCCGAGTACGGCGGGGCGGGCCGCGGCCCGGGCGTCGTGGACCCCGCGTCCACGGACCTCGAGACCTACCGGGGCAAGCTCCGGCTCTACCGCTCGGACTCCGGCCTGCGCGAGCTGCACCGGCTGCACCCCGTCGTCCACGTGTGGGACGACCACGAGGTCGCCGACAACTACACCGACGGCGCGCCGTCCCCGTCGGACCTGCAGCGGAACGCGGGCTATCGCGCGTCGTTCGAGTGGCTGCCGCGCCTGGCGTTCCAGAACGACCGCTTCCGGCTCTACCGCTCCCTGCGCTACGGCAGGCACGCCGAGCTCTTCACCACGGACCAGCGCCAGTACCGCTCGACGGGCGACCCGGGCACCACGATGCTCGGCCGGCCGCAGCTCGACTGGCTCAAGCGCGGCCTCCAGGCCAGCAACGCGACGTTCAAGCTCGTCGGCAACCCCGACATGATCGCCCCGCTCGGGCTCTCGCCGCTCGGCGCGACCCTCGCGACGATCAACAGCGACCAGTGGGACGGGTACCCGCAGGAGCGCGCCGAGCTCCTGCGCCACATCGCCGACCGCGGCATCTCGGACGTCGTGTTCCTCACGGGCGACATCCACCTCTACATGGCCAACGACCTGCTGCTCGACGGCCGGTCGGTCGCCACGGAGTACATCGGCGGCTCGATCACCTCGCCCGGCCTCCCCGAGCTCGTCAGCGCGCTCGGCACCCCCGCGATCCAGGCCCTGAACACGCACATCCGGTACTTCAACGGGATCGACCACGGGTGGGCGGTCGCGCGGGCGAGCAAGGACGACCTCAAGGTCGAGTTCCGCACGGGCGACATCACCACGAAGGACGCGCCGTCGCGGACCCTCGCCGCGTTCACCCAGCCCGTCGGCCGCAACGCCGTGATGCAGACGGCCGGGGTCGGCACGATCGGCGGGCGCGCGGCCCCGGCCGCCAAGGCCGCGCCCCGCAGCGCCGCGCTGTCCAAGCGCCGGCGCCGGGTGAGCACGGCCGCCGACCGCGACCTCGAGCGCCGCATCGGCCTGGCCGAGTCCGCGGCCCGGAGACGACGCGGTCGCCGGTCCGCCGCGAAGGGGAAGGCCGCCTGATGCGCGTGCGCACGACCGGCCGGCTCCTCCTCGCCGGCGCCGCGACGATCGCCGCGCTGGGCGCCCCGTCCGCCGCGGGGGCCGCGATCCCGAACGACGGCCCGGCCGGCGCGTCGCCGCTGCTGCCGGCGACCGCCGAGAACGGCCCGATCACCGAGACCCAGCGGACGCTGACCTTCGACGGCGCGACGCCCGACGCGGGCGCCCCGCGCTGCCTCGGCCCCGCGTCGTTCGAGCAGACCGCCTGGGTGCGGGTCGAGCCCGCCGACCGCGTGCGGCGCCTGACCCTCGAGGCCGCCGTCAAGGACGGCAGCACCTCGACGCCGGACCTCGCCGCCTACGTCCAGCCCGGCGCGACGGGCATCGACGTCCGCGAGCCCCAGGGCTGCGCGGGGCGCGAGACCGCGGGCGACGCCGCCCGCGGCGACCTCGGGGCCGCCGTCCCGCTCGTCGTCCCGGCCGGCGCCGCCGTCCTGGTGCAGGTCGGCTGGCGCTCGGGCGACGCCGCGGTCCCGGTCGTGGCCTCCGCGGCGAGCGAGACCCTCCCCGTCCTGCCCGCCCCGGCCGGCCAGGCCTTCGCCGGCGCGCCGTTCGCGGCCCGCGGCACGGGTCTCGTCGTCGCCCTGACCGGCGCGACCACCACCGCGCTGGACCCCGCCCAGCCGCGCTGCGCCTCCCAGGCCGGCGTGTGGCGCCGCGTCCGCATCGCCCGGAAGGGCGTCTACGCCGCGGCGGCCGCCGGCGACGCCGCGGGCACCCTGACCGTCTTCTCGACGACCCCGGCGGGCGACACCGCGAAGGTGTGCGCCGACGACGGCACGACCCCGGCCCTGACGACCGTGTTCCGCGCGACGCGGACCGGCACGTACTGGCTGCGCGTCGGCGCCGAC
>WLOB01000373.1 GCA_009699505.1 Actinomycetota bacterium
GCTGCTCGGCGCGACGGCGGTCGCGGTCGTGCTGGTCATCGTCGCGATGATCGTCTTCATCGCGATATCCGCCTGGCCCTCGTTCCAGCACAACGGGCTGCGGTGGTTCGGGTCCGGCGGGGACGTCGACGCCGAGATCGGCGCGATGGTCAACGCCGGCGCGGACCCGCCGGACGAGGCGTACCGGCTGCGCGCCTGGCCGCTCGTCTACGCCACGGCCCTGACGACGATCCTCGCCGTGGGCATCGGCGTCGTCGTCTCCGTCCTGGCGTCCATCTTCATCGTCGAGCTGGCGCCGCCGCGCGTGCGCGCCGTCGTCGTCCCGGTCGTCCGCCTCCTGGCCGCCGTCCCGTCCGTGGTCTACGGGCTGATCGGGATCCTCGTCCTCGTCCCGTTCGTCAACGACCACCTGATCACGGAGGGCCAGCGCGAGTCGGTGGCCTACGTCATCCCGCTCACGGGCCCCGGGCTCCTGGTCTCCGTCGTCCTGCTGACGCTGATGATCACCCCGATCATGATCTCGCTGATCGTCGACGCCATGACCGCGGTCCCGCGCGGCTGGCGCGAGGGGGCGCTGGCGCTCGGCGTCACGAGGTGGCGGGCCACGATGTCGGTCTCGGTCAGGGCCATCCGGCCGGCGATCGTCGCCGCCGCCGTCCTGGCGTCCGCCCGGGCGCTGGGCGAGGCGATCATGCTCTCGATGGTCTCCGGCTCGAAGGGCTTCGCGCCCCAGCCGTGGGACGGGCTGATCTTCCTCTTCGAGCCGCTGCGCCCGCTAGCCGCGACGATCGCGGAGCAGTCCGAGGGCATCTCCGCCCCGGCGCTGAAGGCCAGCGTCTACGCCATGGCGCTCGTGCTCCTGGTCTCGTCGCTCTTCCTCTCCGTCGGCGGCTCGATCATCAAGCGCCGCTTCCGCGTCGGGACGGCCCGATGAGCTCCCCGGGCTCGACCGGTCCCGGCGCCACCCCGCCCGGTCGGCGTCAGCGGCTGCTCGGCGAGCTGCGCCTGTGGCGGCCGCTCGACCTCGCCGGCGTCGCCGCCGCGTGGCTCGTCGGGCTGCTGCTCGTCGTGGTCGCGGCCACGCTCCTGCTCTACATGGGCTACCAGGGCCTGCAGTACGTGAACCTCGACCTGCTCGTGTCGCGGCCCCAGCCCGGGGCGGACCAGTCGCAGACCGGCGGCATCCTCGACCCGATCGTCGGCACCCTGCTGATCATCCTGATCGCCACCGCGATCGCCCTGCCCCTCGCGGTCGGCGCGGCGCTCTGGATCGTCGAGTACGGCCGTCCGCGGTGGCTCGCCCGCGTCGTCGAGTCCGGGATCGAGGTCATCGCCGGGGCCCCCTCCATCGCCATCGCGATCTTCGGCCTGGCGATCTTCCAGCTGCCGCTCTTCGGCTGGGCCTCGTTCGCGGCCGACGGGGGCGGCGTCTTCGGCCGCAGCTTCATCGCCGCGGGCAGCGTCATGTCGCTCATCGCGCTGCCGTCCATCTTCGCCACGACCCGCGAGGCCCTGCAGTCCGTGCCGCGCCACGTGCGGGAGGCGAGCTACGGCCTGGGCAAGACCCGCTGGGCGACGATCCGCCGCGTCCTGCTGCCGACGGTGCGGCCCGACATCGCCACGGGCACCGCCCTGGGCATGGGCCGGATCGCCGGCGACACGGCGATCATCGTGCTGCTGCTCGGCGCGACGCTCCAGCTGCAGGCGGGCTCCGACATCCCCGGCGTCGGCACCCTGCAGGGCACCGGCTCCACGCTGACGAGCTACGTCTACAACAACTCCCCGACCGGCGAGGGCAACGCCCCCGAGAAGGCCTACGCCGCCGCGTTCGTGCTGATGCTCCTGATCATCGGCCTCAACCTGCTGGTCGCCTTCATCGGCCGCCGGCGCGCCGGAAACGACCTCCCGAGATGAGCCGTCCCATGGCCGAGTTCCCGCCGCCCGTCCGCCGCATCGGCGCGGACGGGGCCCCCAACGTCGTCGATCCCGCGAGCCGCGAGGCGATCCCGGAGCCGATCGCCCGCGCCCTCGCGCCGTCCTACGGTCCCGAGCGGCTGCGCATCGACGGCGTCTCCATCCACTACGCCGGCGCGGCGAAGCCCGCGGTCAACCAGGTCACCCTCCCGGTGCGCCAGGGAGAGGTGCTCGCCCTGATCGGGCCGTCCGGCTGCGGCAAGACGACGCTCCTGCGGTCCCTGAACCGCCTCGTCGAGCTGACGCCCGGCGCCACCCGTGACGGCCGGATCCTCCTGGACGGCGAGGACGTCGACCACCTCGAGATCACCCGCCTGCGCCGGCGGGTGTCCATGATCTTCCAGCAGCCCAACCCGTTCCCGATGTCGATCTTCGACAACGTGGCCTACGCGATCCGCGAGCAGGCGATGCGCCGCCCGGGCAAGGGCGTCCTGGCCCCGCGGGTCGAGTCCGCGCTGCGCCGCGCGGGGCTGTGGGACGAGGTCGCCGACGACCTCGACCGCCCCGCGCTGCGCCTCTCGGGCGGGCAGCAGCAGCGGCTGTGCATCGCCCGGGCGCTCGCGGTCGAGCCGCACGTGCTCCTGATGGACGAGCCGTGCTCCGCCCTGGACCCGATCTCCACCGGCGTCGTCGAGGAGCTCATCCACGAGCTGCGCGAGACCCTGGCGATCGTCATCGTCACCCACAACCTCGCCCAGGCCCGCCGCGTCGGCGACCACGTCGCGTTCATGTACCTCGGCGACCTCGTCGAGTACGCGCCGACCGAGGAGCTCTTCACGAACCCGCGGGCCGATCGCACGCGCGACTACGTGCAGGGAGCCTTCGGATGAGCACGCGCCCCGCGACGGCGGCCGTCGTGGCCCTCGCGTGCGTCGCCGCCGGCGGGGCGCTCACCGGGTGCGAGACCACCCAGGAGAAGAGCGCGGCGATCGGGAAGCGGGCCGCCGCCGTCGACGTCCCCGGCCGCGTGAGGATCGGACGGCCGAGCCCCGAGGTGCGGCTGGTCGCGAAGACCGAGCTGCGGGGCGAGGAGGGGAACGCGGTCGTCGTCGAGCTGCAGAACACCGGGCCCCGCGCGCTCGTGCGCTACCCGGTCGCGCTGCGGACGATCGTCGCCGGCAGGCCGCAATACGCCAACGACTTCGAGGGCGGGGACGAGCTGCTGCTCCGCGTCCCCGTCATCCCGCCCCGCGGCCGGGTGACGTGGGTCAACGCCGGCCTGCCGCCGGCGGCGGAGGGCGCGAAGCTCGCCGTCGTCCTCGGGTCCCCGATCCGCCGCTCCCGCCGGCCGGCCGCGGAGCTCGCGGTCTCGGAGCTGCAGCGCAGCACCGAGGACTCCGGCCCCGAGGGCGTCGCCGTCACCGGCGTCGTGCGCAACCCGCTGCGCCGCGAGCAGACCGAGGTCCCGGTCTACGTCACCGTCCGCGAGGGCGGCCGCATCACGGCCGCCGGCGCGACGCGCATCGCGTCGATCCCCGCCCGCTCCACCGCGCCCTTCGAGGCCGTCCTGGTCGGCGACGGCCGCACCGGGCGCCTCGCCGCCCAAGCACTGCCCACGAAGCTGCCCACCACGAGGTCCTCCCGATGAGCACCAGTCCGTTCCTCCCCGCCGAGGACCCGCGCGCCGGGTCCTGCGGGTCCTGCGGGGCCCCGATGGCGACCGACCAGCGCTACTGCCTGTCCTGCGGCGCGCGGCGCCAGCACGCGCGGCTGCCGTTCCAGGACGTCGGCGCCCCCTCCGGCCCCGTCCAGCAGATGGGCGTGTCGCCCGCGCTCTGGGCGCCGCCCGGCGGCACGTCGTCGGGTCCGCAGACCTCGACGCTGCTCGCCGCGCTGGCCTGCGTGTTGCTCGCGTTCGGCGTCGGCGTGCTCGTGGGCGGTGACGGCGACGGCGGCTCGCAGCAGCCGATCGTCCTCGGCGGCGCGCCCGCCGCGTCGGCCGCCGCCCCGACCCCGACGACCACGACCGAGGCGACGGCGAGCGCCGAGGACCCGGCCGCGGAGGAGGAGGTCGACGCGAGCTCCGAGAAGACGCAGAAGATCGACAAGGCGGGCCTGAACGCCGAGGAGAAGGAGGAGGCCACCGAGCTCGAGAAGGTGCCCGCGGCCGTCCCCAAGGCGAAGAAGATCGACGACCAGACGAAGAAGGACCTGGAGAGCGACGATCCGGACAAGGCGCGCGAGGCCTCCCAGAACCTGCCCGACGCGGTCTCGACGGGGGAGTAGCCGTGGCCACCTCCCGCATCCCGTGGCGTCGCGGCCCGGAGCCGCTGCCCCCGGCCCCCGCCATGTCGCCCCAGCGCGCCGCGCTCGAGGACGAGCGGCGGCGCCTCGCCGACCAGGTCGCCGAGGGCACCTGGGACCTCGGCGGCCTCGTCTACGAGATGGCCGTGCGCGACCACTTCCGGATCGACGTGCTCGTCCGCCGCGCCGCCGAGCTGCAGCGCATCGACGCCCGGCTGAGCGAGGTCGAGCGGCTCGCCGACGACCACGCGGGCATCGCCGGCA
>WLOB01000374.1 GCA_009699505.1 Actinomycetota bacterium
TCGCCGAGCATCTTGTCGGCCTCACGAAGCTTCCGGATCACCTGCTCGGGCGTATGCCTGCGCTGCTTCATTCCCTGTCCTCACTCGCCCGCTCATGCGGGCACAAGGACTCTCACACAGACCGGACCGAACCACCGGGGTCACGCCAGGTAGCCTTGGTCCGCCCGGGTTCCGCAGTTGGTGGGTGAGCGGGTAGTGCGGATCGCCTGTCTCAGGCTGGGTTTGCGGGTCGTTTGGGCGGGTGTGGCCGTGTGCCTACGCGCGAGCGGGGCTCTCGGTCTCGATCGACGGGTCGCCGCGGCCGTCAGGCCGGAGTGATCGCGGTGATCTGCGGTGGTGTGGTGACGTTGGTCGCGGCGAGGATCTGGGCGGCCAACGGTGTCGGCGGGGTCGTCTGCACCACGGTGCCGTCGGGGCCGCAGAGCGTGACCTGGTGCAGGCGCTGCAGCTCCAGCGCGATCCTGCGCCAGGTCTGGCCGCTTTGGCGTTCAGCGACACGGATCAGCAGCAGACCGAGCCAGCAGATCAGGACGTGCGCGCGGATGCGGTGCTCGAGGCGATGGAACACGGGTCGTAGTTCGAGGGTGCTCTTCATGTCACGGAAGCCGCGCTCGGCCTCGAGCAGGTTCTTGTAGCCCAGCGCGACGTCCTCGGCCGAGAGGTCGGGATCGGAGGTGGAGAGCAGGTACTTGCCGTCCAGGCGTTCTTCGGACTTGATCTTCTTGCGGTCGACCAGCAGCCGGCCGGTGGTGGTCTGGCGCAGATAGCGGCCGAGGGTCTTGTGGTCGCGCAACGCGCACTCCGCGCGATGATGCGCCTCGGTCTCCTTCGAGTTCTTCGCCCTGGCGCGCGCCGCCTTGATCCGTTCAAGCTCGACCTCGAGGCGCTGGATCGTCTGGTCGCGCAGCAGCTTGTCACGGTCGGCCTCCACGGGGTTGTGGCAGACGACGTAGCGCCGCGCAGCGTCGCCCTGTCCGACGAGGACCTCCTTGATCCGGAGGTTGTCGCGAACGCTGGCATAGCGGCCTGGACGCGACAGGGCCTCTTGGGCCCTGGTCGAGCCGTTTCTCATCCGTTCGCCGGCGATCCAGTGCCCGCCCGCACGGGTCAGGTACTGCAGGTTCTGCTCGCTGGAGAAGCCGCGATCGACGACGCTGACCACCCGCCCCAGCCGCCAATCGCGGAGGTCGTCCTTGACCTCGTGGATGACCGACATGTCGTTGGTGTTGCCCGGCCAGACCCACACCCTCACGGGGATCCCTTCGCGGGTGACGGCGAGGCCGATCACGACCTGCGGCAGGTCCGGCCGGCTGTCCTTGCTGTGCCCGAAGGCCCGAAACGCCGCCTCGCCGTCCTGAGCGGGATCGTCGGGGGTGTCGCGCTCGAAGTAGGTGCTGGTGGTGTCGAAGAACAACAGGTCGACCTCGAGGTTCAGGAGGTCGGCGGTCGCGAAGAAGACAGCTTCTTGGACCTTCGCCTGCGCGTCGGCCTCGACGAGCAGATCCATCGCGCGGTACGCGTGATCGTCATCCATCGCGTGAAGGCCGGGGATGTGGACATCGCTGCTGGCCCACTCCGCGGCAGCGAGCTTCGAGCTCGGGTCCAGGCAGCGATTGGCGACCAACGAGAACAGCACGCGCTCGACGTCGGTGGTGAACCTCCGCGCACCGACCACGCCCTGCAGGGCTTTGGCCACACCGAGCTGCTTCCAGAGGCCGTCCAGCAACCAGACACCGCCGATCGCCCGCGAGTCGCAGACGGTGAAGCCCTCACCGACGCCGTCGAGCGCGCCGTTCTGGCCGGTGTAGCGGCCGATCGATCCGGCCAGCCGCTTGAGCGCCTCGATGTCGAGTTGGTCCTCGCGGCCGAGGTTGACGAGCACCTTGGCGCGCACCGTGCTGCCGGAACGCTCGTTGTGCGCGAGCTGCAGATAGCCGACCGTCGTGCCATCGGCACGCTTGCGCTGCGTTCGCCGCAAGTACATGCCCACAGAACTACCACAACATGCCGACCAAAACGACCCTCAATGCGCCAGCCGTGTGCCCACACATTTCGCGACCCCGGAACACCAACCTGGCTAGAACACTGACAATTCACGACCCAAACCCGCCCAGAATGCCCACCAACTGCGGAACCCGGGGTCCGGCGCGGCCTCGCAATGCGGTGATCGCACCGGGTGGCGGTTGATCGTCCACTCAACGCCGGAGCCGGCTCGTCAGCGCGCAATCGGCGGCGTTTGGTCCGGGGTGTTGCGGGCCGTCCGGGCCCGCTTGGCGGCGGTTGCTGCCCCGCGGAGTGCGTGACCGGCGGCCGATGCGAGCACGCCGGCGAGGCCAGCTCCCGAGGGAGCCGGTCGCGCGGGGGGAAGTGTTCCGACCGGCACCGCCGCTGCGAGCGCGCGAAGGTGATCAAACGCGGCCCGCTGCGCGCGGTCGCCGTCGAGCTTGACCGTCGAGCCATCGGCAAGCGCGATCGTGATCTTGGCGGGCTCTTTGCCGCGAACCTCGATGTCGGTGATCGCGCCGAAGTCGAAGGACACGATGTGGTTGCTGATCACACGGTCAAGCGCCCGCATGCGGAAGAGGTGAACGTCGTGGGCCGTCGTGGCGAGCACCATCCTCGTCCCCAGGCCGGTCGCCCGGGCGCGACGCTTCGCGACCCCCGTCACGGCTGCGGTCCCGACAACGGTCGCAGCCGCGGCGTTCACCAACGAGCCATCGATCCCGAGCGAGAGGACGTCCCAGACCCAGCCGCCGCGTGCCGCGGGGGTGACGAACCCGAAGGCCTGCACGGGGCGGCCGATCCGGCCGGCGAGTCTCTTCTTGAGCGCTCGACCCGGGCGCTCGTGGCCCTGCGAGGGGACAGTCATCCCGAAGTCCATCGACCGAACACGCCTCTGGCATGAGGACATCGCCGCGCCGCCGTCGCTCGTCGCCAACGCCCAGGGTCCCCGTCGAGGCCGGGGATGGTGACGCCTTGCTCGGACGGTCGGAGGAACGCTGTAGTCCCCGCCGGATCCTTCCCCTCCAGCGGCCAGGACAAGCGGTCCGGCGTGGCCGGACCCGGGTGCATCGACCGCTACCGCCAGGCTCGGCGCACGATCCCGGTGGGCCAAGTCGTCGACGAGGGGCTATGGGCAGAACGAGAGGGGGCCGGAGCGCAGTGTGGTGCCGTCCAGCAGGGCGGCGAGGCTCTTGCCGGTGAAGCGGTAGCGCAGGTAGAAGTTCGTGGCGGGCGCTTCGCAGAGTCGCTGCCTGGAGGTCAGGCGGATCGTGGCCGATCGGTAGGCGTTGCATCCGTTGTCGCAGTACCGGGCCTTGCCGCGCCCGACGGCGGTCTTCGAGCCCCATCCCGACCACCGAAACGACCGGAACTGCGCGAAGCTACCCATCGGCCCTGAGGCTTTGAACGACGAGACCGGGCCGACGAGGGTGGTTCCGCCGCTTGGGGTCGTGGAGTTCGTCGAGAACGGGTACGGCAGTACCCACCGTGTCGAGGCCTGCGCTCCCGACGCCCCCGCCAGCACGCAGATGGTCGCGGTGAGCAGGACAGCGAGGGCACGTGAACGCATCCGCCCACCTTACGGCCGACATCCCCGGTCGACCTCCGCCAGATGACGGATCCGCCGACCGAGCAGGTCGCCGCGGTTCGCTGCTCGGCGGCACCGGCCGGTCGCGGGCACTCTCGCGCGGCGCGGACGGCGCGCCGGGGGTCAGGGCGTCTGGAGGATCGGTGGGGCGTTCCAGGTGAAGTGCAGGCGCAGGTTCGGGTCTGCTCCGCGGGTGTGGGGCGTCACCCAGGTCTCGCCGCCGCGAAGAACGATGCCCGCTGCGGCGGCGTTGGCCAACGCGTCGTCGCCGGGCTGTTGGCCGGGCTGCAGCTGCCGGCGATGACCGACGACGTAGGAGGCCATGAGTCGGGCGGTCTCGCCGATCGGCTCAAACGCCCGCGAGGTTACCGGCGCGGATCGCAGGCGCCGTTCCGAATCGGTGATTCTCGAGGAGACGCCGGAGCGGCCCGGATGCGCCGGCGGCTTGGGGCCGGTGGTGCGGGGGCGGACTTGGTCGAGGTCCTTGGGAGACGTCAGGGCAGCAAAGGCGATCAGCGCGGCCGCCCAGGCCCGTCCGATCGCGGGGGTGTCCTCGTCGACGTGTGCACGGACGGCGAGCGGGTCGCTGCGGCCAGACGCCCGCATCCGCAGCTGAACGGGCCTGTTGCCCTCGGTGTAGGTGACGTCGATCTCGGGGCGCCCGCGGTCGGTGTGCACGGGGGAGAACGCGAGCGTGAACCCACGAGAGCTGGCCAGCTGGACCACGTGCCCGAACGCCAGGCCGCCCGAGCCAGCCGGTCGCGGCCAGCTTGGACCCGGGATCGAGGCAGCGCTGCGCGACCATCGCGAAGACCGCGCGCTCGACATCCGTGCGGTGCCGGGTGCGCTTGACCGCCCGGTTCAGGGCCTTGCCGATCCCCAGCTCCGCCCA
>WLOB01000375.1 GCA_009699505.1 Actinomycetota bacterium
AGCTCGCCCTTCAGGCGGAAGCCGATGACGTTCGGGATCAGCATCGGGATCGGCTGGCCGAGCATCGCGGCCTCGGCCTCGATGCCGCCGACGCCCCAGCCCAGGACGCCAAGGCCGTTGACCATCGTCGTGTGCGAGTCGGTGCCGACGAGCGTGTCGGGGTAGGCCTGCGCCGGGGCGCCGTCCTTGCCGTCCTTGAGGAAGACGGCGCGGGACAGGTACTCCAGGTTGACCTGGTGGACGATGCCGGTGTCCGGCGGGACGACCTTGAAGGACTCGAAGGCCTCCTGGCCCCAGCGCAGGAACTGGTACCGCTCCTCGTTGCGCTCGAACTCCTTCTCGGCGTTGACCTTGAACGCCTGGGCGTTGCCGAAGGCGTCGACCTGGACGGAATGGTCGATGACGAGCTCGGCGGGGACGAGCGGCTCGATCTTCGACGGGTCGCCGCCGAGCTCGCTCATCGCGTCGCGCATCGCCGCGAGGTCGACGACGGCCGGCACGCCGGTGAAGTCCTGGAGCACCACGCGGGCGGGCGTGAAGGCGATCTCGTCGGACGGGTCGGCCTTGGCATCCCACGTCGCGAGCGCCTCGATCTGCTCCTTCGTCACCGAGCCGTTGCCCTCGGTGCGCAGCAGGTTCTCGAGCAGCACCTTGAGGCTGTACGGGAGGCGCGCGACGTCGTACTTCTCCTGGAGCGCGTCCAGGCGGAAGATCTCGACGTCGCGGCCGCCGACGGACAGCGTGTCCTGGGCGCCGAAGCTGTTGGGGTGATCGGTGCTCATGCGAGGGGTCCTTCGGTCTCGGTGAGGGACTGGTTCGGCGCGTCGGCGGGAAGCAGCACGAAGGGCTGTCCGTCGCGCGTCTGCAGCGTGCGGAAGTGGTGGTGGTCCAGCGTGGCGATGCGGCGGGTGCGCAGGCGCGACGCGAGCGCGATGAGCGACGCGTCGGTCAGCCCGACGTCGTCGCCGCGTCCCGCGACGTCGAGCATGTCGGCGACCCCGTCCGCCCACCACCGGACGGTGTAGACGCCCGAGTCGAGGTCGTTCCAGAGCGCCCGGCGCGCGTCCCGGCCGCCGTGCACGCCGACGAGGTGGTCGATCTCGGCGATCGCCATCGGGCTCGTGAAGAGGTCCTCGTCGACCGTCAGCAGCCAGTCGCGGACGGTGGCGTGGGCGCGGTCGGCGCGGTTGAGCGCCGCGAGCACGATCGACGTGTCGACGACGAGGCTCACGACGGGAACCCGCCGGCGAGCAGGTGGGCGTCGGCGTTCTCGGCGAGGTCCTCGGGGCCGTCGAAGACCCCGATGGACGGCTTGGGCCGGGACGGGCGGCCGACCGCACCGGTGAGGGTGCGGCGGATGAACTCGGCCTTCGTGACGCCTTCCTCGGCGGCGCGCAGGGCGAGTGCCTCGTCCAGCGCCTCCTCCAGGTAGACCGACGTCTTCTTCACCCCACGTAGGGTATCACCCTACGTTTCCGAGCTTCAGGGTCGGAATAGCCGGGTGGGGGTCCCGCAGGCGCTCAGCGGCTCAGGTCGGAGACCGCCGAGGCGACCTTGCCCGCGTCCGATCCCGTGCCCCGCAGGTCGACCCGCTCGAACGCGCCCTTGTCGGTGCGCCCGCTGGGCCGCACGAAGATCGACGGGGTGCCCGTGACCTCGAGCTCGTCCGCGAGGGCCTCCGCCTCGGCCCCCATCCGCGTCGTCGCCGGGGTCGGCCGGACGACCACGGGTGCGCCGCGCAGCTCGGGGGACGCGCCGGCGATCTTCCGTAGGAGCGCCGGCGTCAGCCACGCCTCGCTCTCGGGCCCCTGGTTGTAGTAGAGGAGCTCGGCCATGTTCCACGCCTTCCCCTGCTCGGCCAGCGCGTGGACGGCGGTGCGGCCGACGAGCGTGTCGGGCCGGAAGGACTCGAGCGCCAGGACGCGCAGCTCGACCTTCGCGCGCCCGCTGCGGACGAGGTCCTGCACGATCGCGGGCCCCTCCTTCAGCGTGAAGGTCCGGCAGGCCGGGCACTTCAGGTCGACGAACTCGACGATCGTCACCGGGGCCTCGGATCGGCCGAGCGTGATGCCCTCCTGCGGGACCCCGCGCAGGAGGACGGTCGTCTCCTCCGTCCCGCGGACCCCGTCGACGACGGAGGCGTCCTCCGCCGGGTCGCTGCCCGAGAACGCTCCGGTCCCCAGGAGCACCGCGAAGAGCACGGCGACGAGCAGGAACGCGACGCCGAGCAGCTGACCGCGCCGGTTGACCTCGGTCGGCTCGTCGGCGCGCGCCATCTCAGGCCTGGGCGCCGTGTGGCCCGTCGGAGAGGACGATGTCGTCGTCCTCGTCCGCGACGAGCTCGTCGCCGGACGGGGGCAGCGGCCCCGGTCCGAGCACGAACCGGACGACGCTCGTGATCGCCAGGAGCGTCATCACGACGGCGCTCGTGGTGCAGAAGGGGCAGAACGCCTCGAGCGTGACGTACGCGCGGTACATCAGGAACAGCGAGAAGAGGAAGCCCACGCCCGACATCACGACGAGCGACAGGCGCACGAGGTCGTTGCGCTGCGGGGCGACCAGCAGGGCGCCGAGGATGCCGATGTAGCCGAGGACGCCGAGCACCGAGACCGGGACCCCGTAGAGCTCGGACCAGGGGGAGTTCTGCACGATGGTGCAGCCCGCGGAGACGCCGCAGACGCCGTCGTGGGCGTACTTCGAGTACGTCAGGTAGATCGCCGCCCCCAGCCCCACCAGGGCCAGGACGATCTGGAGGACGCGGAGGCGGCGGTCCGTCATCGGGCCGGCTGGGCCTTCTTCGTGGCGGCCTCGACGCCGGCCTTGATCGACGCGACCGAGGACTCGACGGCGGTGTACTGGCGGGTGCCGCGCGGCTGCACGAAGAACGACGGGGTGCCGGAGACGCCGAGGTCGCTCGCGAGCTTCTCCGCGTCGGCGGCGAGCTTGCGGCTGGCCGGCGTCTCGCGCGTATTGATGGCGTCGGCGCCCACGCCCGGGGCCTCCGTGGCCATCTCCTTGAGCTTGTCGTCCGTCAGCCAGGAGTCCGACTCGAGGCCCTGGTTGTAGTAGTTCGTGCTGACGAACGCCCAGTACTTGTCCTGCGCGACGAGGTTGTTCGCGGCGACGCGGCCCTTCGCGCCGTCGGACGTGCCGACGTTCGGGTCGATGATGTTCAGCAGGTGCAGGCGCAGGTTGGCCTTGCCGGTGCGGACGAGCTCGTCCACGTTCTGCTTCTGCGAGTCGATCTCGAACGCCTGGCAGGCCGGGCACTTGAGGTCGGCGAACTCGTGGATGGTCACGGGCGCGTCGGGCTTGCCGAGCAGCGTGCCGTCCTGCGGCAGGCCCGCGAGGAGCGCCTTCGTCTCCGCGATGCCGCGGACGCCGTTCTGCTCGCTCGCGCCCTCCGTCTTGTCCGAGCCCTTGAAGGCGCCGGCGGCGAGCACGATCGCGATGATCACGACGACGATGCCGGCGGCACCACCGAGGAGCTTCAGGCGCTTCCCGCGCTCGGCCGCGGCCTTCTCGGCGGCCTCCCGCTCGAGGCGCGCCTTCGTGGCCGCCGCCTGCTTCTTGTTCGCTCCTGACATTCGGTCATTGTGGCGCATCGACGGGTGTCGGCACTGAAGGTCTCGTAAACGTCGCCTGAGTCCGGCTTCCCGGAACGGACCGGAGTCCGTTCCGGGCGCGGACTACGCCGTGCGGCGGCGCCCGGCGAGGGCGAGACCGAGTCCCGCCAGACCGGCGACGAGGCCCGCGGCACCGAGCACGATCGGCAGGGCGTCCCCGCCGTCGTCGTCGGCGTCGTCGTCCGCCGCGGCCGCCACGGGCGTGGCCGCCGCGGCCTCGGTGGAGCCCGCGGCCGCCGCCCCGTGGCCGCCGTGCTCCTCCTCGGCCTCGTCGAGCGTGACCGTCGGGGCGGGCAGCTCGGCGTCCGCGGCGCCGATCCAGCGGACGACCTCGCCGCCCTCGTAGGTCTGCAGCGCCTTGAACTGGACCTTCGAGCCCTCGGCACCGTCCGGGATCCGGAGCGACACGGGGAACTGCACGAACTGGCCCGGGGCGACGACGCCCCGGCGGCCGACCCCGGTCCAGGTGATCGTGTCGATCTCGGAGGTCACCGGGGTGCCCTCGACGGAGAACGGCTTCGCCGGCCGGCGCCTCGTCACGGCGACCCGCCAGTTCGGGACGGGCTGGTAGGCCGCGTACGACACGCCGGGCGGCATCTGCAGCTCGACCTTCAGGGTGCCGCGGTCGTCCTTCTCGTTCGGCACGCGGACGTCGACGACGGCGTAGGAGCCCGCGGCGGCCTCGTCCGGCTTGACGGTGATGTGGGCGCTCGCCGGCACGGCGGCGGCCAGGGCGAGGGTGCTCGCGGCGAGCGCGACGGTGGTGGTGCGGTTCATGGTGGGTCCTTCGGGTGCGTGGGTGCCGGGCGCGCGGGCCGGGGCCCCGGTGGTCCGGGGCCGCGGCGCGGACGGCC
>WLOB01000376.1 GCA_009699505.1 Actinomycetota bacterium
CGAGGGGACCAGTCGTCCCGGGGGATGAGGCCGGCCTGCTTGGTGGAGATGTCTGCATCCCTCAGCATCGCCGTCCAGTCCTGGACCGCGAGTTCGATGCCGCCCTCGGAGCTCGTTCCCGCCGTGCCGTCGAGAAGGCGATCGAGCTCTGCGGCGGCGACGCGCACGGCGGCGACGCGGGCCTGAGCCTTGTACTGCGTGAAGCCTTCAACCCGGAGGAGGTCGGCGAGGGTCTCGTCGAAGTTCACGTCGGCCGTTCGGTCCTCTCGAGCGTATCGGGACCCCGTTGGCGCCCACCGACCGTGGCCCCTGAAAGACGGGGGGCCACGGCCCCCCGAATCTCTAGGGCCGCGGACTCCGCATCGTGTGGACCTCTGGCAGGTTCCAGGTGCCAGAAGCGCAACGTCAATTCCTCCCGTCTGTTCCCCACGAAGCTGAGCCCCGTGCCGCCCCATTCCGACTACGAAGCCCTCGTCCACGACCTTGTTCCTGCGACGCCGCCGCAGGATCTCCCCGCGAGTGCGGAGATCGCTACCGACTCTGCGGAGCAGCTCATCGAGTGGCTTCAGGATCTCCCTGACCCGGACCCCGACGCGCAGCCCACGAATCCGACGGACTGGTGGGAGACCGTGCCGACAACCGCCAGCGGCGCTGACGGCCTTGTTCTTCACGGACGCCCTGACGTGAGCCGAACGCTCGCGTTCGTCGGGCCGGGGGCCTCGTCGCTTCTTCCCCGCCATCTCTCGGCGCAGCTCGCAGACCCTCTGGACTACACGCATTGGGGGTGGCGCGTCGTTGCCTGGTCCGCTCGCCCGAGTGCGCCGCTGGTGACGTTGGACGAGATCCGACCCGACGGGACCGCGTTTGTGAACTACGAGCTCGTCGAAGCGATCGTCAACCGGTACACCCACCCGAAGGCCATCGGCCCCGACGCGTGGCTGGAGAGCGTCGTTCGCGAACGCATCTGGCACCTCGGGAACGCACGCGCACGAGCTGGACTCAAAGCCGAAGCGCGCCGGGAGGCAGGACGAGAACAAGCCTGGCTCTCGGCCCAAGGCCGCCTGCGGTGGGGAAACGACTGGGCGAATATCATCGACGCAAGCGACGCCACGGTCGACGAAGCGCACCGTTCGATGACCGACATCATCCACGACGCCGTAGTGCTTGCTGCGGAGCACCGCCGAGCGTCGTGGGAGGTCCAAGAGCTCAACGACCAACTGATCGCCGCCGTTGCGCGGCAGGCCGATCCGGCAGAGATTGAACGCCGCCAACGCGTCTACAGCGACGCCATCGAACGGATGTCGCGACGCTAGAGCACGTCGACGCGCGACCGCGGACGTTGGACAGGCCGGGAAGCCGGCTTTGGTGAACCGGCGCTGTCCGCCCCGCCCGGCGTGTCCGCCGCCTCACGACAGGCCGTGCTTCCCGAACCGACCGAGGACCGGCCGGTCGGCCAGTGCTGCCCGTGGGGGGCGTGGCCCGTGCCGGGCGGGGGGGCCGAGGCCCCGCTCTCGCGGACCGGCCGGGGGCGGTCTCTCAGTGCCGGGTCGTGGCCGCCCAAACAGCGATGGCCGGACGGATCCGGGACGCGCACGGGCGGTCCGATGAGAGGAGGGCAAGGCACAAACGGTCCGCATCCGCAGGCCGCAACCTCAGCCCTCGGGAGTTCCCATGCAGCACCTCATCCGTCTCACCCACCACCAGATCCGCGAGCTCCTCGGTGTGCTCGCCGGAGCCGTGCTGATCGCACTGCTCGTCAACGCCAGCGCGGCGGGCGCCGCGACCACGCCGACGAAGACCCCGGCCGCGCCCGTCTCCCCGGCCCTCTTCCAGACGCCGTCCTGGTGGCAGACCGCCGACACGGCAGGACCCGCCACGACGTACCGCGCCGACGACGGCACCGACCGCGCCACCGTCCCGACGGTGGACGGCGGAAGCCGCCGGCTCGTGCGCATCACGAGCCCGTCGCAGCCGCAGACCTTCGGCTTCCCGGTGCACGTCCCCACCGGCGGCAAGCTGACGGTCACCGACGACGGCGGCGCCATCGTCACCACCCAGGACGGCAAGGTCACCTCGACGATCGCGCCGCCGTTCGCCGTCGACGCCACCGGCGCGCCTGTCGCCACCGAGTACCAGGCCGATGGCCAGACGCTGAAGCAGATCGTCAAGCACCGCACGGCCGGCACGGTCCTTCCGGTCGTCGCCGACCCGTTCTGCCGCATCTGGGGGAACGTCAGGGTCTTCGGCCGCTGGATCTGGGCGACCGTCGGATTTGAGTGGCGCCACCGCTGCTAGGACCTCCAACCCGCGAGAAGGAGTAGGACCCCCGGGGTCCGGGCCACTGGCTCGGACCCCGGTTCCGTAGAGCGACCCGTCGGCAGCAAGGACCCGCACGATTGGCAACGACGCGTCCGGCCCGGCAGCGGACGGGTGTGAGCGACCAGGTCGAGGTCACCGAGCCCGCACGACGCGGGGAGCGCTGTCCAGCCCTCCCGCACCGACCGAACCAATCAGGCTGCTTGAGCGGTCCACGACGACCGCAGAAGTTTCGTCGCAGCGGGAGTTCGCCTTGCGGCTCATGCATCCGGCGCAACGGCGCGTTCGTAGCTGCAGACGGCACGGCCGGCGCCGCACTCGCGGGATCAACGCAGCGACGCCGGCCGCGCGACTTCACCGCTTATCCGTCGACGGCGACCCCAAACAAAGGGCCCGGTGCCGTAGCGACTTCGGAGCCCGGAACGGGGTGCCCAACATCGAGCTACAGCGCGCGGTCGGGGCGCGTCCGCGGCTGCCACTCGACGGTCGTGGTGGTCTCTACGATCGTTGTGGCGGGCTGCCGGACGCCGACTGCAACGACACGGACGACGGAAGCGGCTGGAAGCGCAGGCGTCGGTTCCGATGCGGCCGTCGGATCCGTCAGCCTCGGATCATCTTCGAACCGTGGCCGCTCGCGGGTGTGGCGCGTCAGATCCATTTGCGCCACTTGAAGACGCCGAAGAGGACGACGCCCACCATGACCATCATCACGATCGCCATCGGGTAGCCCAGCTGCCAGTTCAGCTCGGGCATGTTCTTGAAGTTCATCCCGTAGATCGTCCCGACGAGCGTGGGCGCGAAGAGGATCGCGGCCCAGGCGGAGATCTTCTTGACCTCCTCGTTCTGCGCGATCGACGCCTCCGACAGCGCCTTCGTCTCCAGCGTCAGGTTCACGTTGAGGATGTTCTGCAGCAGCTCGCGGAAGCCGGCGGCCTGCTCCCGGACCCGGAGCGCGTGGTCCTGCACGTCCCGCAGGTAGCGCTGCTCCTCCTCGCCGACCCCGGGGTGGCCCATGAGGCGGCCGAGCATGTCGGGGAGCGCCTGCACGGCGCGCTGGAACTCGATGACCTCGCGCGTCAGCTCGTAAATGCGTCGCGACGCCGCGGGCGAGCCGTCGAAGACGTCGTCCTCGATCTCGTCGACGTCGTTCTCGATCCCGGCGACGACCGGAGCGTAGTCGTCGACGATGCGGTCGACGATCGCGTGCATGATCGCGACCTCGCCCAGGCGCAGCAGGTCGGGCCGCTCCTCGAGGGCGTCGCGGACGCCCTTGAGCTGCGACGCGTCGCCGTGCCGGACGGAGATGACGAACCCCGGGCCGACGAACACGTGGACCTCGCCGAACTCGACGGTCTCGCTCTCGTCGAGGTACCGGGCGGAGCGCAGGACGAGGAACCGGGTGGTGCCGTACTGCTCGAGCTTCGGCCGCTGGTGGGCGAGGATCGCGTCCTCGACGGCCAGCTCGTGCAGGTCGAACTCGCGCGCGACCTCCGCGAACTCGGCGGCGGTCGGCGCGTGCAGCCCGAGCCAGACGACGGTGTCGGGCAGCCGGCAGCACGAGAACAGCTCGCCGAGGTCCTCCGGCGTGTCCTGGCGCTGCCCGTCGCGGTAGATGGCGCGGCCGACGATCACCGGGCGGAGGGTACGCGCCGCGGACGCGCGGGACGTGAACGCCCGGCCACCCCGCGCGGGCCGCGGCGGCCCGCAGGACCGGGTCAGGGGTCGGGGGTGAGCTCCTCCACGAGGTCCACGACGAGGCGCAGGGCGTCGGCGACGTGCTCCCGGGCCTGCACGATCGCCGGCAACGCGTCGGTGGAGGCCCGGCGCATCGCGCGGGCGGCCCGATCGTTCAGCGTCGCGATGTCCGCGGCGATCGCCTCGGCGCGCCCGGCATCGAGACGCCCCGTCGCCCGTGTCGACGCGACGAGGTCGCGGACGCGGTGCAGGACGAGGTGCGCATAGGCCCGCAGTGCCTCCGGCAGCAGCTCCTGCTGCATGTCCGCCAGGACCGGGTCGGTCAGGGGGCGCGGACGGTCTTCGGGGGGCGGCTCGTGGTCGGCGTCGGGCATGGGGTCCGGATCGGTCCTTCCGTGAGGGACCGAGTCCGCGGCGACGGGGGACACCACCACCAGGGCACCGGACATCACTTGCGCGGAACGACC
>WLOB01000377.1 GCA_009699505.1 Actinomycetota bacterium
AGTCCGGCGGTCGCCGCCGTGGTCGAGGAGGCCGTCCGCGACCGACGCTCCATCCTCGTCTCGGGCGGGACGGGGGCGGGCAAGACCACGACGCTCGGCGCGGTCGCGTCGCTCCTGCACCCCGCCGAGCGGATCGTCACGGTCGAGGACACCGCGGAGCTGCGGCTCGGCCAGCCGCACGTCGTGCGGCTCGAGGCACGGCCGGCGAGGAGCGACGGGGGCGGAGGCGTGTCGATCCGCGAGCTCGTGCGCAACGCGCTGCGCATGCGGCCCGACCGGATCGTCGTCGGCGAGGTCCGTGGTGCCGAGGCGCTCGACATGGTCCTCGCGATGACGACGGGCCACGACGGGTCGCTTTCGACGATCCACGCCCGCTCCCCCGAGGCGGCCCTCCGACGGCTCGAGACCCTGTGCCTCATGGCCGACGTCGGCCTGCCGCACGTCGCGGTCGCCCGGATGGTCAGCGACGCGGTCGGGCTCGTCCTGCAGCAGACCCGGACGGCGGACGGCCACCGGCGGGTCACCGCCGCCGCCCGCGTCTCGTCGGGGCCGGACGGGTGGGCGCTCCAGGCCGTCGACGTGGGCGGGCCGAGGTGAGCGGCGCGGTCCTCACCGCCGGCCTGGCCGGCGCGCTCGCGGCCGGCGGGCTGGTCGACCTCGCCCCCGACGCGGCGGCGGGGGCTCGTCGCTGGCGGGCGCGTGCGGCGCGCGACGTCGACGCGTCGGTCGCGACCTCCGATGCGGGGCGACGCCTCGTCCCCGCGTCCGGGGCGGCCGCCCTCGTGCTCCTGGCCCTCGGCGCCCCGACGGTCGCCCTCGTCGTGGGGGTGGGCCCGGCCGGGCTCCGGGCGCTCCGGCGGCGCCGCCAGGACCGCCGCCGGGTGGCGGTCGGCCGGGGCGCGCCCCTCGTGGCGCGTTCCATCGCCGACGCGCTCGACGCCGGGCACGGGGTGCGCCGGGCGATCGGCGAGGCGTCGCGCTCCACCGGGCTGGCGGGACCCGCGGCGGACGAGCTGCGGCGCACCGCCGCGCGTCTGGAGTCCGGCGAGCCGCTGGCCCCCGCGCTGGACGCCTGGCGCACGCGGACGGACGAGCCCGCGCACCGGACGATCGTCGCCGGCCTGCTCCTGCACGGCGAGGCCGGGGGCGAACTGGCTGACGTCCTGCGCGAGCAGGCCGAGGCGCTCGAGCGGGCCCGCCGGGCGACCGCCGAGGCCGAGAGCGCCATCGTGCAGGCGCGCTCCGCCGCCCGCATCGTGGGCGGCATCCCGGCCGTGGTCGTGGTCGGCACCGTCGTGCTGGCGCCGGGCGCGGTCGCCCAGGTGACCGGCACCGCCCTCGGCGCCCTGCTCGTGATCGTCGCCGTGCTGCTGCAGGTGGCCGCGACCGTCGCCGTGCGCCGCCTGACCACGGGGCTCGGACGATGATCGCCACCGCGCTCGCCGGCCTGGCCGGGGCCGCGCTCGGCGCCGGGGCGGGGCAGGCGCTCGTCGCGCGGGCGGACCGGCGCGCAGCGTTGCGGACCGCCCCGGACATCGGTGCTCCGCGGGAGCCCGCCGGGCCCGCGGGGACGCTGCTCGGCCTGGCCCGTCGCATCGGACCGGGTGCGGGCCGCAGGCTCCCCGGTCCCCGCGACGCCGCGGCCCGGCTCGACGCGGCCGGGCTGTCGCCGCGGGTGACCGCGGCGGACCTCGGGGCCGTGCGCGGCGCGGCGCTCCTGGTCGGCGCGGCGTTCGCGATTGTGCTGCTGCCCGTCCTGGGCGTCGGGGCGCTCCTGCTCGCCGTCGCGGTCCCCGCCCTGCTCGTGCTGCTGCCCGACCTGCTCGTCGGCCGGCGGATCAGGGCGCGGGGGACGGCGATGCTCGTCGAGCTGCCCGACGTCATCGACCTGCTGCGGATCGCGCTGCGCAGCGGCCGGTCCGTCCCCGAGACGCTCGCCCGCGTCGGTGCGCACCACCCCGGGGCCGTCGGCGCCGAGCTGCGCCGGGCCGCGGCCGAGATGCGGATCGGCGTGCCGACGGACCGGGCGCTCGTCGCCCTGGGCCGCCGGTGCCCGGCGGAGGGCGCCCCGGAGCTCGTGGCGCTGCTGCTGCGCACCCACCGCCACGGCGGGCCGGCGGCCGGAGGGCTGTCGTCGCTGGCCGAGGACCTCCGCGCCCGGCGGGCCCGGGCCGCGATCGACCGGGCCGCCCGGGCGGCCCCGAAGGTGCAGCTCGTCGTCGCCCTGCTGCTGGTGCCGGCGGCGATGCTGCTGATCGCCGCCGGGCTCCTGCAGATGCGGGCGTGAGCGTCCGGCCGGGGGGCGGGCGGGTGTCCGCCCCCCGCCCTGGACCTCCGCCTACGGCTTGGCGGGCGCCTTCGTGGCGTCGAAGCGGACCACGAGGCTGCCGCGCCAGGTCGTCGCGCCGGTCTTCTCGCGCGCGGCGGTGACGAGCTTCACGCGACCGGCGGCGTCGACGACGCGGCCGAAGCCGTCCGAGCTCAGCAGCCCGCCGATGCCCGAGGCGCCCTCGGCGCTGCCGGAGCCGCCTCCGAGGCCGCCCATGTTCCCCAGCAGGCCACCGAGGCCGTCGCCGAGGCTGCCGAGCAGGTCGGTCAGCGGCTTGGGCTGCAGCACGAACGACGGGGCCACGCCACCGAGCTCCTCCTTCGCCTGCGCGTAGAGCGCGTCCTCGGAGAACGGCTTGGCCGGCTTCAGCGCCTTCGTCACGGAGTCGGGGCCGAGGCCGATCGCCACGCGGTCGCCCTGGACGCCGGCGGCCACCGACAGCGGCAGGCCCGGCAGCCCGACGACGAAGCCGGAGTCCGCGCCCTCGATCGCCTGCGGCTTGGCCGTCAGGCCGCCCGCGCCGCCCAGCTTGCCCGCCAGCGGGCCGCCCTTGCCGGAGAGAACGCCCTGCAGCTGCGTCATCAGCGCCTTCGCGGCGTCGTCGTCCTTCGCCGTCATCAGCACCGCGCCGCTCCCGGCCAGGAGGTTCTGGCCCTGGGCGCCACCCGAGACGGACTCGACGCCGGCGAGCGCGTCGCGCAGGCCGTTCGAGGTCTTCGCACCGAGCACGCCGGAGAGCAGGTCGAACGCCTTCGCGCCCGCGGAGCCCTTCGCGAAGGACCCGGAGGTGCCGCCGCCGAAGGCGGCCCAGGAGCCGGTGGGCAGCGCGGCGACCGCGTCCGAGCCGACCTTCGGGTCGGCGACCTGCGCGGCACCCGTGCCGCCGGAGCGCACGACGAGGCGGCCCGGCGTCAGCTCGAGCGCCATCGCAGCGGTCGCGTCGCGGGCCGGGATCTTCATGCCGAAGCCCGCGGCCTTGGCGGAGCGGGAGCTCCTGCCGGCGGCGCCGAGCCGCTCCTGCACCTGGTCGCGCAGGCTCTTCGGCAGCGCGCGGAGGGCGGACGAGCGAGCCTTCGACGCCGAGCGGCCCTCACGCAGGTGCGCGGACAGCGACGTGAACGCGCCGTTGAGCGCCGGCGCCTCGCGCAGGTCGATCCAGGCGACCCCCGCGGGGTCCGTGGTGCGGACCTGGTCCAGCGCGCCGGTGAAGCGGGCGTTGCCCGCCAGGTCGGCGCCGGACACGGCGGCGATCGTGGCGCGGACGGCCTTCTCGGACCCGAACGCGGCGGTCTTCTCGCCGACCCAGACGGCGTGGCCGTCGCGGACGCGGATCGTCTCGCCGCCGACCTGCTCCTCCGTGCCCGCGGTGCCGAGCGCCTTGCGCAGCGCCGCGGCGTCGCGGACCTCGGCGACGATCGCGCCGTCGGCGGCCTTCGCCGGATCGGACGTCCTGGCGGGCGTGCCGCCGAGGAGGAACGCGCCGACGTGGTCGCCGACGTGGGGGAGGACGTCGTCGCGCAGCGAGACGCCCTTCGGCAGGAAGCCGGCGGCCAGGCCGGCGTGGGAGCCCTTGCCCGACGCCCCGGCCTTGCCGGAGCCACCCTCGCCGACGAGGCCGAGGAGCTGCTCGACGGCGGCCTGGGTGTCGCCGTCGGGGCGGACCGTCGCCTCGGCGAACGCGGCGGCGCGCGCGGGGACGTCGTCGGCCAGGGCGGGCCGGGGGGCGGAGCCGGCGGTGGTCGCGGCGGCGTTCGTCGTCGTGCCGTCGTCGGCGCCGCAGCCGGCGAGGACCACGGCGGCCGCGGCGAGCGCGGCGACCGGGGCACCCCGTCGCACGCGGGCGCGCGAGCGGGCCTCGGTCGTGAAGGGGTGGGAGGCGGGCGGCGAGACGGTCATGACGCGGGGTCCTTGCTGGTCGCGGGAGCGGCCTTCGAGGGACTCCGAATGGTACGGCGTGCGGCCTTCGCGGGTGACCGGTGTCACGCGGGTGTCCCGCGGGGGCGGGCGCGCACGCCCGCGTGAGCGCGACCCCCGCCCCGCGCGTCAGGCACGCTGCGCACCACGGGTCGCCGCCGCGCACCGTCGCGGCCCCGGCCGCGTCGCTCCGGCGCGGTCGAGCACGACGCGCCGGCGCCGCTGACCGG